>JBMSGX010000018.1:0-19499 GCA_049416285.1 Crocinitomicaceae bacterium
TTATCTTTGCACCTCATTTTTAATTATTAACCGAGGTTTCGTACCTCAATGTATAACACAACACAAGTATGGCAACTAGAATTAGATTGCAAAGACATGGTAAGAAAGGGAAAGCTTTCTATCACATTGTAGCAGCGGATAGCCGCGCAAAAAGAGATGGTAAATTCATCGAGAAATTGGGGGTTTACAATCCGAACACAAACCCTGCAACGATCGATATGGATTTTGATCGTACACTTCACTGGGTGCAAGTAGGAGCTGAGATGACTGATACAGCTCGTGCAATTCTTTCTTACAAAGGAGTTCTTTACAAAAATCACCTTATTAATGGTGTGAAAAAAGGAGCCTTGACTGAAGAGCAAGTTGAAGAGCGTTTTGCTGCATGGTTGAAAGAGAAAGAAGATAAGATCTCTGCGAAAAGAGACGGTCTTTCTAAAGACGCTGAGAAAGCAAAAGCTGATAGACTTAAAGCAGAAGCTGCTGTTAAGGAAGAAAGAGCAAAAGCGATCGAAGCTAAGAATACTCCAGAAGAAGAAGCTCCTGTGGCTGAAGAAGGTGCGGAAGAAGCGCCAGCGGCTGAAGCAACTGAGGAGGCAGCTCCAGTAGAGGAGGCGCCAGTAGCTGAAGTAGCTCCGGTAGAAGAGGCACCAGCAGCTGAAGAAGCGGCTCCGGCGGAAGAGGCACCAGTGGCTGAAGCGGCAGAAGAAGCTGCTCCTGCTGAGGAAACGTCAGAAGCAGAAGAAGCTTCTGAAGATAAAGCTGAGTAAAAATAAAGTCATAAATGGATAAAGCAAATTGCTTTCATTTAGGATATGTTGCGAAACTTCACGGATATAAAGGTGAAGTTTCGCTGTTTTTAGACGTTACTAATCCAATGGATTATCACGGTCTTGATATGATCTTTGTAGATCTAAATGACCAATTGACACCATTCTTTATTGAGCGTTCAAAGATCCGTAACAACGGATACCTTACTGTCAAGTTAGAGAATATTGATTCTGAAGAAGCTGCAAAGCGCATTGTGAGAAGAAAGATCTATTTGCCGGAGCAGATCCTTCCGGAGTTAGAAGGAAATAATTTCTATGATCATGAAGTGGCAGGTTTTAAGGTGATCGATTCGAATTACGGGGAGGTAGGTACACTTGAGATGGTGATCGATAATAAAGTAAATCCACTTTTACAGGTGGATCACAACGGAACCGAAGTTCTTCTTCCACTCATCGAAGGGTTGGTTCAAAAAGTAGATAGAGATAAAAAGGAGTTGCATGTTACTGCGCCTGATGGTCTTATCGAACTCTATGTTGGGTGATGAGCACCTTTGAATTTAAACACTTCACGATCAAACAAGAAGCGTCAGCCATGAAGGTTGGAACAGATGCCATGTTGCTAGGTTCGATGGCAGGGCATCCCAATCCGTCCAAAATTCTGGATGTAGGAGCAGGAACCGGTGTGATCGCTCTAATGATGGCTCAACGATTTGATATGGCAAAGGTAGATGCAGTCGAAATCGATCCCTCAGCTTTTGAGGAGTTAAAAGGTAATGTTGGAGCCTCCATTTTCAAGGATCGCGTTAATGTTTTTTTTAGCGATTTTCTCAAGTTTAAAACAACGAGCAAGTTCGATTTGATCGTTTCGAATCCTCCCTACTTCATGAATAGCTTGAAGAATTCCGATCGGTCCAAGTCTTTAGCTCGGCATGCTGATGGTTTAAGTGCGATCCAATTTCTTTCGAAGTCCACCGAATTGCTTAATAATGATGGACGGATTCAGATTGTAATACCATTTGATTTGGTCTCAAGCTGGGAGGCTGCCGGTTTAGAATGTGGACTTTACATCAATCAAATTACCGAGATCAAAGGAAAGCCCAGTACTGCCGTAAATCGTGCTATACTGACATTTGAACAAAAGTCGCTGCAAAGAATTAAGGATCTTTTTACTGTAAGAAATGATGATAACTCTTACAGCGATGAATACATCAAGTTAACTTCAGAATTTCACGACCGCATTCCCAGGTAAAGCTCCAGTTTGTTCAGGATTTCACTTTGAACTGAAACACCCTTGTCTAAATTGTACCACTGTTGCGTTCGCTTTTTGGCTTCAGTGTTTTCAACACCTTCTTCTTTCATTTTACGGACCAGTCTCTGACACTCGTCAGGTCTCGGGCCCCATGTGAAAATATCTGCATCGTTTTTATCGCGAACGACTAGTTTGGGGATAGATCTTGAACCGTTTGTGAGGTATTCATCCATCCATTCAGGAGATTTGTCGCGGAGGATAAGTGTTAACTCAATATTCTCATTCATCTCACTCAGTAAATAGATGAAGGGTAGATTGTGAGCAGCATCCCCACACCAAGGTTCAGTGATCACGTACCAATGCTGCGGTTCATCAATTTTGTCAATGATCTCTTTCGCGTCCGTTAAGGTTATTCCTGTTTTAAGCCAACGATTCATACGTGACTTGTTCAGCTTTACATATTCCAGGTATGCATCCTTGTCATAAGGTGAGGTTTTGATCTTTCCCTCCAGGATCTCGTCGAATGACGACAGATACTCGTTCCACTTTTGTTTGCTCATGAGAGATTAGACGTGAAACTCAACAACTCCTTACATTAATAGATCGCTGGGAATTCGTCTGGATTTGATTCCGTCATAATTCCATAAGCTGTCTCAACAATGTCCTCCAGGTTCGGTTTAGAGAAGTAGTCACCATCGGAGCCGTAGGCCGGACGATGATCTTTCGCGCTCAAAGTAACTGGTGCAGAATCTAAAAAGTAGTAGCCGCCTTGTTCAGTCATGATCTTATCCAGAATATAAGCTGTGGCTCCACTGCTTACGTCCTCATCAACGATCATTAATCTGTTCGTTTTCTCAAGTGAGTCAACGATCATGTGTTCGATATCAAACGGTAATAGAGTCTGAACATCGATCAATTCTACTGAGACTCCAAGTTCTGCAAGCTGCTGTGCTGCAACCTCACAAATGTTGAAGGTTGATCCATAAGAAACCATCGTGATATCCGTACCCTCTCTTACCACTTCTGGCACTCCTAAAGGCTCCTTGAATTCACCAATATTCAGCGGTACTGGTTCTTTTGAACGGTATCCATTCAAAGGTTCAATCACGATCGCCGGTTCCTCCGCTGCCATCAATGTATTATAGAATCCTGCTGCTTTCGTCATGTTACGAGGTACGCAAACGTGCATCCCGCGTAGTGAGTTGATTACCATTCCCATCGGTGATCCACTATGCCAGATTCCCTCCAGACGGTGTCCTCTTGTACTTACGATCAACGGTGCCTTTTGTCCTCCTTTTGTTCTGTACTGAACAGTTGCGAGGTCATCAGAAAGTATTTGAATTCCGTACAGCAAGTAGTCAAGGTATTGGATTTCTGCGATTGGACGTAACCCTCTCATCGCCATGCCGATTCCCTGTCCAATGATCGTGCACTCGCGAATACCAGTATCCGAAACGCGGAGCTCGCCATATTTCTCCTGCATTCCCTCAAGTGTTTGGTTAACACCGCCGATCTTACCGGCGTCTTCTCCAAATACTAACGCTTGTGGGTATTTTTCTAGGATCTTATCGTAGTTATCTCTAAGGATGATTCTTCCATCTGTCATAGCTCCGTCGTCACCGTATGTCGGCGGAACAGGTTCAACGCTTAATGCAGAATCAGCTTTTTCACTATATAATGTGCTGCTATAACGATCGTGATTAATCGCTATTTGGTTTTTGATCCATGCTGCAAGATTTTTCTTTGCAGTGCCTTTATCATTTCGAGTCATTCGAAGGGCCTTACGTGCGGCACTCAAAATGTCTTTACGGATCGGGTCCATTGATTTTTCAAGATCATCTGCGATCTTCTCGATAAATACTTTGTTTTCACTTTCAGCTGCAACCGCTCTAATTTGAGTAAGTGCTTCAGAAAGATCTTCTTTCATATCAACAAGAAAGGCCTTCCAAGCAGCGTTCTTTTGATCGCGCACAGATGTCTTAGCCTCTTTCACTATTGCTTCTAATTCATCAGCTGTAGCGATTTTTTGACCATCTGCATCGAAGTCAAGGATCCAATCTTTGAATTTGTTTATACAATCGAACTCAGTTTCCCATTTTAATCGCTCTTCGCTTTTATAACGTTCATGCGATCCACTGGTAGAGTGGCCTTGTGGTTGATTCACCTCTTTTACATGAACAAGAACCGGAATATGTTCTTCACGAGCCAACCTTACTGCTTTCTCATAAGTTTCACAGAGATGCGCGTAATCCCACCCTTTCGTAACGAAGATCTCATATCCTGATTTTTCTTTTGTACGCTGCATTCCTGCAAGCGCTTCTGAAATGCTTCCTTTCGTTGTTTGATGCTCTCGTGGTACTGAAATTCCATATCCGTCATCCCATACAGACATAACAAGTGGAACCTGTAAGACTCCTGCAGCGTTAATCGTTTCCCAAAAGGGTCCTTCAGATGTAGAAGCATCACCAATTGTTCCAAATGCAACTTCATTACCTCCGTTCGTGAACTTTTTGAATTCTTCAAGATCCTTTAGAGAGGTGTGATTACGATAAACCTTTGATGCTTGAGCAAGTCCAAGTAGCCTTGGCATCTGTCCAGCAGTTGGAGAGATGTCCGCAGAACTGTTTTTCTGCTCCATGAGGTTTTTCCAGTTTCCGTCTTTGTCAAGGTTACGTGTTGCGAAATGCCCACCCATCTGTCTTCCTGCAGATTGCGGTTCTTGCTCTACATCTGTATGAGCATAAAGTCCTGCGAAGTATTGCTGAACATTAAGTTCGCCGATGGCCATCATTATGGTTTGATCACGATAGTATCCTGATCTAAAGTCTCCGTTTTGAAATTGCTTTGCAAGAGCGATCTGAGCGATCTCTTTACCGTCTCCGAAGATTCCGAATTTTGCCTTTCCGGTTAAAACCTCTCGTCGTCCAAGAAGGGATGCTTCTCTCGATAGATTAGCAAGTTTGAAGTCGTTTAGAACCTCCTTCTTGAATGTTTCAAAATCTAGTTGGTTAGCTGTTTCAGCGACAGATTCTTTGGCCATAATGATTGATTAAAGACGTGCAAAGATAAGTAAAATTGAGGTGAAAATCCACCCCTTTTTTGGCTTCCCTAAAATGATAATGAATGTGAGCAATTTTCTTCACTGACTCGGTATTTTCAGTGATTCCTTTTACTCAGTGAAAAGCATCTTTTAAGACATGTAATGCTTTTTATGTCAATTTGGTCGGTCGAATTCGTAAATTGCAACTTCAAACTAGAACTTATGTTAAAAACTATTGCACTCTCTTTCCTGATGTTATTTCCATTGGGGATGTTCGGACAGGTAGAACTTGATTCACTGGGACATCTCGATATTAACTCACTTCACAATTGTGATCTTAACGATATATGGGGCTATGAAACGGGAGCAAATCAGTATGCTATTGTAGGAGCGACTAATGGAACGAGCATTGTAGATGTTACAGATCCGACAAACCCATCGGAAGTATATTGGGAACCAGGAATTAACTCCATCTGGAGAGATATAAAAACTTGGGGGACTCATGCTTACGTGACAACAGAAGCCATGGGTGGCTTGACGATCATTGATATGTCGCCTTTACCGGCATCTAGCGCATTATCCTCTAACGTTTATTACGGGCCAAACGGAAATGAATGGCAAAGCTCACATAATATCTACATCGATGAGAACGGATATGCCTACATCTTCGGTGCGAATAGAGATAACGGTGGTGTGATCATTCTTGATGTATTCACAGATCCAATGAATCCTGCAGAGGTGGGGGTATTTGATAATTGGTACGTTCATGATGGATATGTGCGAGGGGATACAATGTATTTAGCGCATATCAATGATGGTTTTATTAGTATGGTAGATGTTTCGGATAAAGCAAATCCAGTGCTGCTTGGAACGAAGACAACACCGTCTACTTTTTCACATAATATCTGGCCTTCTGATGACGGTATGTATGCGTTTACTACGGATGAAGTATCGGCTGCATACATAGGAGCGTATGATGTTTCTGATCCGGCAAACATTGTGGAGGTAGATAGGATCCAAAGTTCACCTGGTGCAGGGGTTATTCCGCACAACACGCATTTCAAAGATGATTTCTTGATCACAAGCTATTATTCAGATGGAGTGGTCGTTCATGATGTGACGCATCCATATAATATGATCGAGGTTGGGAACTTTGACACCTATCCAACGCAGACAACGAGTTATGATGGCTGTTGGGGTGTGTACCCGTTCATGTCTAACAATATTATTCTTGCTTCCGACCAGGAGTATGGACTGTTTATCCTAGGGTCTAATTATACACAAGCCTCTTATTTAGAAGGAACGGTAACCGATGCCGTGTCTCTCGCTCCGATTGATCAAGTGGAAGTGACGATATCAGGGAATAATCAAACTGAGTATACTTCGTCAATTGGTTTTTATGCAACTGGTATGGCACTTTCCGGAACGTATGATGTGACTTATTTTAAAGTGGGATACTATCCGCAAACCGTTTCGGTGACGATTAATTCAGGTGTGATCACTACGCAGGACATTGCCTTGCAGCCGATTCCAACTTTCACTTTGACAGTGAATGTTTATGATGATGTGACTTCTGCCCCAATTGATAATGCAGATGTTCGATTGTCTGCCACGCTAATAGATCATGTCGGAGCAACAAATGCCCTTGGACAAGAGCAGTTTGATCTTTATTACGAAGAGATTTATGATGTTGTTGTTGGAAAGTGGGGATATGTCACAGATTGTTTTGACTTTGATATCGATCAAACAACAGGGTCCATAGATGTTTATCTAACACCTGGATATTACGATGATTTCTCTTTCGATAACGGCTGGACCGTGTCGGGTGATGCTCAGACAGGAATGTGGGAATGGGGTGTTCCAACAGGGAACGATAACAACTCGGCTCCACCGTTTGATGTCACGGACGATTGTGGAATCAGATGTTATGTGACACAGATTAATACAAGTCAGTCACCGAATAATGGAGATATTGATGATGGAACAACAACATTGGTTTCTCCAGTAATGGACTTAACGACTTATACTGAGCCTTATGTTTACTACGAGCGATGGTTCTACAATAATTTCGGACCTGGAAATGTTGATGACACATTATACATAGTTGTGTCAAACGGTATTGATAACGTAACTATCGATAAGGTGGGGCAGGACATTCCAAACTTTGCGAATTGGGTGCCGATGCTATTGAATATTTCAGATTATATAACGATAACGCCTTTCATGCAATTCTCTTTCGTTACAGGAGATATTTTAGATCCAAATATCACTGAAGCAGGTCTTGATCATTTTATGATCATTGAAGAATCAGCGATTTCAGTGGAGGAACTGTCAACTGAAATGCTGAAAGCGTATCCAGTGCCTTTCACAAATGAATTGTCAATAGATGGGTTGAGTCATGATGCTTACTTCCAGATACTGGATATGAATGGTAGAGCTGTGATTGAAGGTAATTACACAGGAATGCTGAAAACTGACGCTTTACGACCTGGAATGTATATCCTAAAAGCAGCGGGTCAGACCTTAAAAATCGTTAAGCAATTCAATTAATCGTTTATCCAAGGAAGTACTTGTTATATTTGTAAGCGAATCGAATAAGAAAGATTTTGGATATTAATATTTCTGTAGTTGTACCACTGTTCAATGAAGTTGAGTCCTTACCAGAGCTTCATGCATGGATAAAGCGTGTTATGGACGAGCATAATTTCACGTATGAGATCATGTTTGTAGATGATGGAAGTAAGGATGGTTCATGGAATGTGATCGAAACGCTAAGTAAGGATCATGCAGAAGTAAAAGGGATCAAGTTTCAACGTAATTATGGAAAGTCAGCTGCACTTCAGAAAGGCTTTGAGGCTGTGCAGGGTAGCGTAGTTATTACTATGGATGCTGACCTCCAGGATTCTCCTGATGAAATTCCTGATCTGTACAAAATGATCATGAAAGATGATTACGATGTGGTTTCAGGTTGGAAGAAGAAGCGTTATGATCCTATAACAAAAACGATTCCTACAAAGCTCTACAACTGGGCAGCCAGAAGAATTACCGGAATTCACTTACACGATTTTAATTGTGGTCTAAAAGCATACAAGAATGCCGTGGTTAAGAGCATCGAGATCTATGGTGATATGCACAGATATATTCCACCTCTGGCTAAGTATGCGGGATTCACAAATATTGGTGAGAAGGTTGTTCAACACCAGGCAAGAAAGTACGGTGTAACAAAATTCGGATTAAATCGATTTCTGAATGGTCCATTAGATTTGATGACAGTAGCCTTCATGGGTAAGTACGGAAAAAAGCCAATGCACTTCTTTGGAGCAATGGGAGTTCTGATGTTTATTATTGGATTAGGATTTACCGTTTACCTTGGTATCGATAAATTGTTCATTGATAAATCAGCGAGATTGATAGCTGACAGAACTGAGTTTTATGTCGCATTAGCCGCAATGGTCATTGGTTCGCAATTCTTTTTAGCAGGATTTGTAGCTGAGATGATCGGTCGAAATTCATCAACACGAAACGTCTATTTAGTCGAGAAAACGATCCATGTCGATTAAAGATTGGGGAGTAGATAGAACCTGGACATTATTCCTGGACAGGGATGGTGTTATCAATGAAAGGATCTGGGGCGGTTATGTCACGGATCGTTCAGAATTCAAGTTTTTACCGGAAGTAAAAGAAGCGATCAGAGGATTCGAAAGACACTTCGGGCTGATCATCGTTGTCACGAACCAGCAGGGGATTGGAAAAGGCATTATGACAGAACGTAACCTTTTCGATGTCCACAATTATATGTGTGACGAAGTTTACAGAGCTGGCGGTAAGATCGATAAATGCTTTTTCGCACCAAATCTTAAAGGAGCAGAGGACGATATTCGTAAACCAAATCCAGGAATGGCGCTTATGGCAAAGGAAGAATTTCCCCAAATAGATTTTGAGCACGCGGTAATGGTTGGAGATACGGATACTGATATTGAGTTTGGCAGGAATCTTGGTATGAAAACAGTAAGAGTTTTAACGGAAGAACCTGTTAACGTGAAAGCGGACGCTAGCGTGAACAGTTTGATCGAATTATTAAATGAACTAAATAAATGACAAGATTATTCATCATACTTTTTCTAGGGTTATCACCTGTTCTTTTTGCTCAGGAGTATAACAAAGTGGATTCTCAAGGCCGAAAGCAAGGAGAGTGGAGAAAAGTGCATGAAGGTAAGAATGTCTATGAGTACAAGGGGCAGTTTAAGAACGATAAGCCGATAGGAAAATTCAGCTATTTCTATGAAAATGGAAAGGTAAAGGCTGTTGTAGATCATGGGGATGGAGCAGGAAGAGCCGAAGCATATTTCTACCATCCGAATGGTAAACTAATGACCTTCGGGATATACCGTAATCTTAAAAAGGACAGTGTTTGGGTCAGTTTTGGTCCATCTGGTAGGTTGAGTAACACAACCACATACAAGAAAGATTCGATCGACGGATTGCAGACCATTTATTTTGTTCCTGAAGATCCATTGGATAAAGCGCAACTCGTTTCTGAAACATTTGAATGGGTGAATGGTAAGCGTGAAGGAAACTACAAGCGATACTTTAAGAGTGGAATCCTGATGATCAAAGGTCAGTTTGTGAACAATAAACGTGAAGGCATCTGGGAGGAATTTCATCCAAACGGCAAAAGGTTTATGCTGAAGCGTTACAAAAATGGTGTTCAGCATGGATGGTGGGTAGTCTATGATGAGAACATGGAACGCATCAAGGAGGTGTATTACTGCAATGGTAAGATCCTGGAAGGTGAGAAGCTGGAAAGACATCTCAAGCTTTTGGAAGAAAAAGGTCTGGATCCGAACGGATAACACAACGATGTTTTAATTAACTTCGTCTCAATAATAGAGATGCGAAGTTTCACATTATTTCTAACGGTCATTTTAATTGGTTCGGCGTGTAAGCGAGATCCAAAACCGGTATTTCATTTTGATTATTTCGGCATGACCGAAGGAAGGTATGTCGTATATGATGTAATGGATATTGTGCACGATGACGATGCATTGATCCATCATGATACTGCGCGCTATCAGCTGAAAACGGTCTGGGGAGAGTTGTACACTGATAATGAAGGAAGGGAAGGGAGGATTTTTAGAAGATATGTGCGTCCTCAGTCAACCGATCCATGGGTACTGCAAGATGTGTGGTATGGATTGATCGATGGGATTCGGGGTGAGCTTATTGAGGAGAATCAGCGTCGTGTTAAACTTGTTTTTTCTCCAACTATAGAGAAGGAATGGGATGCAAACGCGTATAATCCTGACCCTGAACTTGAATGCTACTATGCTGATATCCATGAGCCCTACAGCATATCTGGAAGCTCATTTGATAGCACAGTGACTGTAGAGCAGGATGAATTTGAGAGTGCGATCGATACAAGTAGAAAGTACGAAGTTTGGGCGAAGGACATTGGGTTAGTGTACCGCCATGATCGCTATGTTTTTTACGGATTTGCTCAGCCAGAAGTTCAGAGTGGACATGAAATCTTTTACCGTTACCTGTCATCGGGTTATGAGTAATCTTTAATGCCTATTTTCGCATCGATGAAGATCGCATTACTATCAACATTTTATCCATACCGCGGAGGGATCGCGCAGTTTAGCGCAAAGTTATACCGTGAGCTTGAGGCTCAAAACGATGTAAAGGCATTTACCTTCAAAAGGCAATACCCTTCATTTCTCTTCCCTGGAAAGACACAGTTTGTGGAGGATGGGGATATAGCAGATCCAATTCCCGCAGTTCGTGTGCTTGACAGTACGAATCCATTGAGCTTTTCTAAAACAGCGAGAGAGATCAATCGCTTTGAACCGGATGTGTTGATTAGTCAGTATTGGATGACGTTCTTCGGTCCTGCGATTGGTTCTGTCCATAAAAAAGTAAAGTCTGCGAAGCGTGTGAGTATCGTGCACAACATGATCCCGCATGAAAAACGCTTTTTTGACAAACCGGCCAACAAACACTTTTTGAAGCATAACGACGGATTTATCGTGTTGAGTAAAGCTGTTCGAGATGATCTTTTAAGCTTGAAACCTGATGCAAAATATTTGTTGATAGATCATCCTGTGTACGATCAATTTGGAGCGTTAAAAGATAGGTCTGAAATGTTAGCGAAGCTAAGTTTGAATGGTGATAATAAGTACCTGTTATTTTTCGGTTTTATTAGAGAATACAAAGGATTGGATCTTCTTTTGGAAGCAATGCGTGGACTGGATGAATCCTATCATTTGATCGTTGCCGGTGAGGTTTACGGGTCGTTCGATAAGTACCAACAGATCATTGATCAGAACGAGCTGACAGATCGCGTTCATTTGTTCAATGATTACATTCCCGATGATGAGGTAACCAACTACTTCTCAATAGCGGATGTCTGCGTGTTGCCTTACAAGGGGGCTACACAAAGCGGAATTACCGCCGTTTCGCATCATTTCGAAGTTCCTATAATAGCGACAGATGTTGGCGGGTTGAAAGAGACAATTCATCACGGAGAAACAGGACTGATCGTTGATGATCCAGAACCAGAATTGATCAAAAATGCGATCAATCAATATTTCGCTGAAGACATGAAAGCCGCGTTTTCTGAAAACATTCGCCTAGAGAAGGCGGAAAGGTCGTGGCCAAAGTTTGCTGAGAAGGTTATGGAGTTCGTGAAAACACTCTGATAATCAATAGTGTAAGTATGACGAAGGTTCGCCCTGTTCAAAGGTGCTAGAACCATCCCTGAACCCCTTTTGAAATAAGCCTTAATTCTTGTTGATTTTAAGAATCGTAAAGTCTATATTTGCAGGCTTAATAAACTACAAACATAATTTACGAAAATGCGTAATAAAGGATTTTTCTGGTTTTTGACAATACTGTTAACAGTGATCTGTATTTATCAGTTGTCATTTACATATTTCTCAAACTCAGTAGAAGTAAAGGCAGACAAGGCGTCTGTGCAAAAGGTTGATGATATTTTTGCAGCCATGGAGAAGAGTGGAGACAGCGTGCTTTATCTTCCTAACAACACAAGCGTAAATATCAGTGACCCTGAGGCTAGAGAATTAGCGAAGGCAGCATTCGTGAACGATACGTTGAAGCAATTGGCTACAACTTCAGTTTACCCTATCTTCGGTTCTACATTTAAGGACGTTAAAAAACGTAGCCTTGCTTTTGGTCTTGACCTTGTTGGAGGTATGTCGGTTACATTGGAGATCAGTGTTCCTGAATTACTAAAAAGCTACGCAAGAAATCCAAGAAGCTCAGAGTTTAAAAATGTATATGATAAAGCACTAGATGTTTACAGAAAGCAAGGTGGTGATTTTATTACACTTTTCGCTGAGCAGCAAAAAGCACTAAACCCGGAAGGGAAACTAGTTAGACTATTCGCTATTTCGGATATCGAGGAGCTAGACATGAACTCAACTGATGACGCTGTTGTTGGATTCCTTAAGAGCAAGGAAACTGGAGCAATGGAAGGTGTTGAAGAGATCATGAACCGTCGTATCAACCAGTTCGGTGTGGCACAGCCTAATATTCAGAAGGATCCGGCCAAAAATAGATTATACATTGAACTTCCTGGTGTTCAGGATGAGTCTACTGTTGCTGAGAAACTTCAATCAACAGCAAACCTTCAGTTTTTCGAAACTTACAACTACCAGGTTCTTGGACCTGTGATTCAGGAAGCTGACAGAATCTCAAGAACTGAGCAGTCAGACGAAACAGAAGAAGAAGTGGCACCTGCAGATACTACAGCAGCGGCTCCTGCTGATTCAACTGCACTCGCAGCTGACTCGACAGAATCACTTGACCTTTCATTGGACAACACTTCGGCTGACGGATCAAAAGGATTAGGAGATTACTTACTTCCTTACGGTGGTCCTGCACTTGGAGCAGTTCTTCCGGAGAACAAAACAGCTGTAGATGCGATCATCAACAGAAAAGATGTTCTAGCAGTATTCCCTCAGGACCTGAAATTGATGTGGTCTGAGGATATGGAGATCATCAACACTGAAACAAATGAGTCAGGATATGTACTTTACATGATCCGTGTTCCGGAAGATGGAAAAGCTCGTGTTGGAGGTAAAGATATCGAACAAGCATCTACCGAAAGAAATCAGCAGGAAGCAAAATGGACTGTTAGTTTGAAAATGACTGACGAGGGGGCTGATAAGTGGGGTAGAATGACTGAGGACAATAAAGGTTTGTATGTAGCGATCACTATGGATGACGTTGTATATAGCGCTCCGAGAGTTAACGAAGCGATTACTTCAGGTAACACTGAAATCTCAGGGTCATTTACGTTGGAAGATGCGAATAACTTGACAAGCCTATTGAATGGTGGAGCACTTCCTGCACCATGTGTGATCAAAGAACAAACGAAAGTAGGTCCAACGATTGGTGCTGAGAACTCTCGTGCCGGTTTGATCTCATTCGGTATCGCTTTATTGATGGTGTTCATTTATATGGTATTCTACTATGGTAAAGCTGGAATCGTTGCTGATATTGCGCTATTCGCGAATATCCTATTCATCTTTGGTTCACTTTCATCATTTGGAGCAGTATTGACATTAGCAGGTATCGCAGGTATCGTATTAACAATTGGTATGGCGGTAGATGCGAACGTACTTATCTTCGAGCGTGTTCGTGAGGAGCAAACGGCTGGTAAGGACCTTAAGTCTGCTATCGACACAGGATTCCAGAAGGCACTATCTTCTATCATCGATGCGAACGTAACAACATTGCTTACAGCGATCGTATTGAAGGTGTTTGGGTCAGGACCGATCGAATCATTCGCTACGACTTTGATCATTGGTATCTTCACTTCAGTATTTGCTGCGTTGGTGATTACACGATTGGTGATCAATTGGTGGTTGGAGAAAGGAAAGTCTATCAACTTCGAATCTAAAATGACGAAGGGAGCATTCAAGAACTTTAACATTGACTTCGTAGGAAAGCGTAAGACCTTCTACTTGATCTCAGGAGTTTTGATCGTTGGAGGTTTGGTAGCATTACTTACTAAAGGATTGAACCCGAGCGTTGAATTCTCAGGAGGTAGAACCTTTGGAGTGAAGTTCGAGAACCCGGTTGCTGATCAAACAGATTATATCGGTAAGGAGCTTGGAAAAGTGTTCAAAGAGGATGGTAAAGAGGCTTCTTCATTATTGAAGACAAAATCTAATAGCTATTTCCTTGAGATCACTACAAACTATAAGTTAGGTGATGAGTCAGCGAACCAGTTGGTGAAAGAGAAGCTTATCGAAGGATTGAACAACACAAAGAAAGTAACAGGTGGATTTACGATCGAGGAGTCTCGCAGTGTATCACCAACTGTATCGAAAGAGTTGATCTCATCTTCAACAATTGCGATCATTCTTTCATTGATCATCATCTTTACATATATCCTCTTGAGATTCGGGAAATGGCAGTACTCAACCGGGGCGATCCTTGCGATGCTTCACGATGTCACATTGGTACTTGCTGTATTCTCGATCTTTAATGGAATTCTTCCTTTCAACATGGATATCGATCAGGCGTTCATCGCAGCGATCCTAACGGTAATTGGTTACTCGATTAACGATACCGTGATTGTATTCGACCGTATTCGTGAAAACCTTGGGTTATATAAGGGTGAGGATGAAAACAATAACATTAACAAATCATTGAACTCAACGTTGTCAAGAACTATCAATACATCCATGACAACATTCATCGTACTATTGATCATCTTCCTATTTGGTGGAGCAGCGATCAAAGGATTTATCTTCGCGCTAATGATCGGTGTGATCGTAGGTACTTACTCTTCAGTATGTATCGCAACACCGGTACTTATTGACTTCTCTAAGTCAGTGCGTAAGGTGAAAAGTTAATATAAACAGATGCAAGAAAAAGGGACGCTGAAAAGTGTCCCTTTTTTTGTGCATACACCCAACGGCACGGCGTTTGCATACGTTTTATTATTAAAGACTTTGATTATGATTGTGTTTGTAGGATTGGTGGCGATGGCGATGATCGGAAGTTGGTTTATCCAGCTTATTTCGAACTCTTAAGTCTGACCACTTCGTGTTTCTTGTTTTTCCTTAGGAAAAGTTTCAAAATGGACCTAGCATCCCTGTCTTCGGGCATGAATGTCAAGAACTTGTCCCATTTGGCCGCTGGCAGACGATTGAAATGAAATGGGGCATACCCCATACCTGAGATCATCCCGTTTTTGATGAAGACGAGACTCTTTTCGTTGCGCTCTCTTCCCTTATCAACTACATAAAAAGATTCTCCATTGAGACTTAGTTCGTCTATTAATGCGTGACATCTTGCATTGTAAGATTCTGTACTTTCCTCTTCCACACAGGCGCCATGACATGACTTTACAGTGTAGAGGAAACAGGCAGATTTCGTCTGATACAGATCACACAACTTCTTGCATAGCTCATATTCTTCAACCATGCGTTCCATATAATTCGTTGCCTCTTTACGCGTCGTAAAACTCATTAACGGGTAATCCGTTCTTCGGCTAACTAGTGTGATATAAAAGCGCGTGTATCCTTTTTCATCCTGATAGGAATAAAGTCCGTATGGGAATTGATTCCTACGTAGTGATCTGTTGTAAATGGGTTGATGCTGCTTGATGAGCTGAGACTCCTTCAAAAGAGCTATGAGCTCGGATCCTGTCAGTTCGAATTCGACGCGTGCAATTTCCTGCTGTAAACGAATTCCTTTCTTGGAAGTGTTGTTGCGCAAATGCTGTTCGATGCGCTTCTTAATGTGTATACTCTTGCCAATGTAGAGTAACTGATTTGTTTCGTCGTAGAATCTGTACACGCCCGTTTTATTGGGGATCTCATCCAGCTCTTCAAGATCAAGATTTGGATGTAGCCGCTTCGGATTAATTTCCTTCTGAACAAAATTAGTCAACCCGTTAGGGTCGGTTTGCATCAATAAAGTGAAAAGTTCGGCTGTAGCGAAGGCGTCACCACCTGCTCTGTGTCGTCCGATTAATTTAATCCCCAGCTTAGCCGTTAACTTTCCAAGGCTGTATGATTCATGCCCCGGAATTACGTAACGTGATGCTCGAACTGTACATAAATGCGGTCTTCTGAAATCGAAACCTAGACTCCTGAATTCGGCACGGATCACACCGTAATCGAAGGCAACATTATGCGCTACAAAAACGCAATCTTCAGTGAACTCCACAATGCTCTTTGCGATCTCATAGAATTTAGGTGCATTAGATACCATTTCATCGCTAATGCCTGTCAGCTTCACAATAAATTGAGGAATGGGCATTTCGGGATTAACGAGAGTTACGTATTCATCGATAACCTTCTCTCCATCGTGCTTATAGATAGCGATCTCTGTAATCTTTGATTTTTTAGGACTTCCTCCGGTTGTTTCAATATCGACGATCGCGTAATTCACCTTACAAAGATAGGAAGGAATCAGGCAATTGCCGAAGAGTGGAGCAAAACAATTATCTTTAAGAAAAATAGAAGTTGTGGATAAGAAAAGACAGTTTATGTTTCGATTGATAATAGGTGTGGTAGTCATCACAGCTGTGATCTTTCTATCGTTTAAATATCTTTTGAAAGGACCGCCATTTATTAAAGTGTTGGCAATAGGTCTTGTTGCCGCAACTGGCTATTTGGTAGTAGATAACTTAATTAAAAAAGCGAAAGAAAATGAATAATTTCAGTTCAGGTAATCCGAACTTTTCAATCGATCCTAAGAAAATCACGAGGTACGTGATGATTGGGATCATTGGGTTAATTTTATTAATACTTTTCTTCATGTCATGGACGGATGTGGCACCAGGTGAAGAGGGGTTTGTTTACCGTCCGTATGGAGGTGGAGTTGATCAAGAGCAGGTTTACTCAGAGGGTACAATTTTTATTGCTCCTTGGAACGAGATGATAACCTATAACATTCGTCAAGAATCAAAAAATTATCAGTCGGTTGTAATGGATATCAACGGTACAGATATAACTGTTGATGTAGCGGTGAATTACTCTGCGGCTAGTGGATTAACGGCAAAGCTTCACCTCAAGCATGGACCTGGTTTTATTTCATTTATTGATGACAAGGCAAAAGGTGCGATCAAAGATGTAATTGGGCGTTACACATACGAGCAGGTTTACTCATCAAAAAGAGAAGCATTGGAAGGAGAGATCGAAGAGATTCTAAAGAAGGACTTCAAAGGGAATTACATCAACCTACATTATGTGGAAATTGCTGATGTAAACTTACCGGCAAATATTGCTACTGAGATCACGAATAAGGAAACACAAAAGCAAAGAAACCTGACAGCAAAGGAGAAGCAGAAAGAGGAGGAGTATCTGGCAAATGCTAAGATCGCCAAGTCAAGAGGGGATAGTGCTCTTGTAGTTTCTGCCAGATTTAAGGCGGAAGCAATTCAGTTGGAAGCTGAACAGATCGGTAAGAACCCGCAATATATCGAACTAAAGAAGTGGGAGAAATGGGATGGCGTAGGTTCTCCCTACGGTGAAGGAAATGTCTTCGGTTCGGGAGTTTCCATTTTGAAGAATTATAAATAATTAACCGAGAGATATAAAAAGAGGCGATCATTTATGATCGCCTCTTTTTGTTAACAGAACTACTACTTATGTTCTTAATCCCAGTGTTTATATTTTCCACTGCCCTTAAGGTATCCACGCTCTTCATAGTTTTCATCTACTATTTCCTCTTCAAATTCTTCTGACCCAAGTCTGACAATTCTGTCAGCGATCTTTACTTGACCGTCAACAGGTACTTCGATGATTATCACTGATTGCTGTGCTCTGATCTTATCCTTCTTGGGAAAGCTGTAGTCAGTCGCAACGAAAAGTGTATCGTTGTTCAGTCCAACCGAATGATGGATATTTTTACTTTTCTCTATCGCCGTTTTATGCGAATGACTCTGGCAGCTTAAATTCTGAAGAATATGGAAACTTGAGTCCTTAGATCGTTTGTATACAAAGCGCACGCCGTGCATTGTGATATTCTCCTCATCTATTTTGATCAGACCAAGGTTTCCGTTGCTCTTAATGTTAAAGTCTTCTGATGATTCAATCGTCTCTAACTGAGTATTGATCACAAGTTCTTGTCCCGCAACTGAACCCACCTCTCGTTCAATTTCACCTTCGATCACAAAATCTCTTGCGGTGCGCATTCCAACTGAAGCAGTTATAATTCCACCACTAATACCTCCGATAAATAACAGCAGTAGGCTGATCTTGCTCCACTTGTTAGAGATACGGAAGATCAACATCGTACCCGCTAAAAGAAGGAATAGAATTGTACAGATAGAAATTAGTAATCCTCCGGTCCATGCCCACGATACATCAGTATCCGAGGACAATACGTATGTTCCAAATTCTGTGATAGAAAGGAATCCATTGGCTGATTGAACTGGGATGAACTGCATTCCTCCTACGATAAAGGTCAAAAAGCTAACCAAGAAGATCAATCCCATACCGATCAAACCGATTCCGAATAGTGCACCTATAATATGCAGTCCTCTCCAAACACGCTTTTTATACTGTGCTTCTTCCTGGCGGATCTTTTGAGCTAGTTTACTTGACCCCTTGCGAATTCTCTCTGCGGCACCTTCGACTTCTTCACGCACTGTTTCTACGTTGATCGGTCGCCCTTTCATGCGCAACTTATCAATCGTGGTTTGCGCTTTTGGAATGATCACCCATAAGATCAAATACAATGGAAATCCAAATCCTCCGAATAGGAACAGAATTACAAATATTGCACGAATAATTACCACATCGATATTGAAGAAGTTGGAGATTCCGGAACAAACACCACCGATCGTTGCGTTGTCTACATCTCTGAAGAGCCTTCTTTCTGCGGGCCCCTGATACTCATAAGTATCCTCTTTTTGCGCTCCCATTTCTTCATCCATTTCCACGAATTCTTCCGGGTTTCCAAGAGTATCAATGATATTTAATACGTCGTTTAGCTCTACTACGGTTTTTGACTCTGTTAGACAGTCGTTGCCCAGTTCTGCAATGCGAAGTTCTATATCTTCAACGATCTCTTTACCTCCTTCCTGGTTTTCCAGAGCAAGATTCAATCGTTTCAGATAATCCTGAAGTTTTTCATAGCCATCTTCTTCAATTACGAAGTTCATGCCTCCTATACTTACTGAAATTGTCTTTTTCATTACGATGCTTTTTGAGTGATTTGGTTCACGGCTGAATTCAATTCATTCCAGGTGCCGTCTAATTCTTCTAAAAAGGTTTTGCCCATTTTGGTGAGCGAATAGTATTTACGTGGTGGTCCTGATGGAGATTCCTCCCAACGATAGGTGAGAAGCTCACTGTTCTTCAATCTGGTAAGAAGAGGGTACAACGTTCCTTCGACAACTATCAGCTTTGCTTCCTTCAGGGTGTCTAGGATCTCAGAAGGGTACGCCTCCTTT
>JBMSGX010000019.1:0-19045 GCA_049416285.1 Crocinitomicaceae bacterium
CAATTACAGACGATAACGGATGTACAGTTACAGGGCAGTTCATTATGACTGAGCCGCCAAGCCTTACACAAACAGGAACATCATTTATATATCCAAGTGGCGATAATATCAGCTGTTTTGGAGCATCTGATGGGTCAATCGATATTACAACGATAGATGGAACACCAGGCTATACATATGCATGGACAGATGGGGCAGGATACACTGCAGCTACTGAGGATATCAGTGGTGTGCCAGCTGGAACGTATACATTGACGATCACAGATGCAAACGGATGTACGTCTGATACAACGATTACGTTAGTTGAGCCAACGCCATTGTTCCAGGCATCAACATCATTTACTTATCCGAGTGGTGATAACATCAGCTGTTTCGGATTTGCAGATGGGTCCATTGATTATACACCTGGTGGAGGATCACCAAACGTCGATTATGTTTATCTATGGACAGCTGTAGCAGCTCCGGCTTCAGTTCCAGCTGGACAGGAAATTTTACAAGACCCAACAGGCCTTACGGCAGGGGATTATAACATCACGATCACAGATATTAACGGTTGTACATTAGACACTGTAATAACATTAGTTGAACCAACGCCACTAGTTCAGGCATCGACATCGTTTACTTATCCAAGCGGTGATAATATTAGCTGTTTCGGACTTGCTGACGGGTCAATAGATTATACGCCGGGTGGAGGTTCTCCTGGGTACACTTACTCATGGACAGCAGCAGCAGCACCTGCAGTGGTTCCAGCCGGACAGGATGTGTTGGAAGATCCAGCGGGATTAACGGCTGGAGATTATTTGGTGACAATTACAGATATCAACGGTTGTGTGCTTGATACAACAATTACATTAGTTGAGCCGACACCATTAACACAGACATCAACTTCATTCACTTACCCGAGTGGAGATAACATTAGCTGTTTTGGGTTTAACGACGGATCAATTGATTACGCGCCTGCTGGAGGCTCACCGAACTACGTATATGTATGGTCTGGACCGAACGGGTTTAGCTCTGGAAACCAGGACATCACAAACTTGTTTGCAGGTGATTATACAGTGACTATAACAGATATCAACGGTTGTTCAATTGATTCAACGATCACATTGGTAGAGCCTATTCCATTGGCTCAAGCCTCAACGTCTTTCGAGTATCCTAGTGGTAATAATATCAGCTGTTTTGGATTTAATGACGGATCGATCGATTATACACCTGCTGGAGGTTCACCAGGTTATACATTTGCATGGACGGGGCCAAATGGATTTACAAGTGCAACTGAAGACATCAACACATTGTTTGCAGGATCTTACGATGTAACAATTACAGACATCAATGGTTGTATTCTCGACACGACGATCGTGCTTGATGAGCCTACACCTTTAACAGAGTCAACGATCTTGAGTGTATATCCAAGTGGAGATAACATTAGCTGTTTTGGCGCATCAGACGGAACAATTGACTTAACTAACGCGGGAGGTTCTCCGGGGTATACATTCTCTTGGATAGCATCGAATGGAGGTGTGGTACCAGCAGGACAGAATACACAGGAAGACCTTACAGGGCTAGTAGCGGGAACTTATACAGTAGATGCAACAGATATTAATGGTTGTGTTATTACAACTATAGTTGATCTTGTTCAGCCAACGGAAATAACTTCGCTTACAGCCGTAACATCAAATTATAATGGATATGATGTAAGCTGTGCAGGAGCCTCAGATGGAGCAATAACTGTAAATGCAAACGGAGGTTCTCCAACCTATGTTTATGAATGGTTTGACGCTACTCCAACATCGATAGCGAACAGTCAGAATGTTCAGAATATACCTGCCGGAGATTACGAGGTATTAATTACTGATATTAATGGTTGTACGCACACGGATGTGATTACTGTGAATGACGCACCGCCGCTTCAGGTTGATATCCTTTCGGTGAACGACTTTAATGGTTACGATATCAGCTGTTATGGTGCATCTGATGGAGGAATTGACCTTACAGTGAACGGAGGAAATCCGGGTTATACATATACATGGGTGAACGGAGATGGAGTTAGTGCTGGGGCCTCTGAAGATCTTACAGGGTTAATTGCAGATGAGTACTGTGTGCATGTCGAGGATGTGAACGGATGTGCTGCTGACACTTGTATTGAGTTGATTCAGCCTGAGCCACTAGATGTTGTTCCTTCAGTTACAACAAATTACAATGGTAGTGAGATCAGCTGTTACGGTGCATCTGATGGTGCATTGGATGCTGTAGGAGCAGGAGGTGTTCCAACTTACACGTACACATGGTATGATGTAACAGGAGGACAAGTTGGTACGGGAGATGTGCTTCAGGGAATTCCTGCAGGAACATACTTTGTTGAGATCTTAGATGCGAATGGTTGTACTTTCCAAACTGATATTCTAATCTCGGAACCAACACCGGTAACTGCGGACATTGATATTCTTACGGATTACAACGGTTATCCTATTAGCTGTTCAGGAGCTGAAGATGGAGCGGTTGCAGCGACTGCAACAGGAGGTACTCCAGGTGGATATAACTACCTATGGGATACAACTCCACCAACACAAGGTCAAACAGCGGATAACTTAGGTGAAGGAACTTACACGGTCACTATTGTCGATGTTAACGGTTGTGTTGGGACTGAGGATGTTTTCCTTCAGGGTAACCCATTACCAGTTGTTAACCCGGGGCCATCTGTGGAGGTGTGTCAAGGGGAGATCATTGAATTCGGGTCATTCTCTGCGCCAGAAGATCAGTGTCACTGGGAGCTCAGTAACGGAATGGTAATAGACGATTGTGGACCAAACACGATATACTTTGAAACACCAGGTTGTATTGATGCAACACTTACAGTTACTGGACCGCTTGGATGTGTGGATTCACTATTTATTGAAGACTACATTTGTATCCTTAGTAACCCAATTGCAGATTTCTACGCTGAACCATGGCAAGGAACGATTATCGAGAGTGTGATCGACTTCCAAAACACTTCAGTTGGTGCTGATTACTACTCATGGGATTTTGGTGACGGTTCTGCACCGTCAACGGATGTTAACCCTCAACATGATTTCGGTGGTGATGTATCATCATACGGAGTGACGTTGATTGCGTACTCTTTAGACGGATGTTCAGATACTATTACTGAATATATAAACATCAAAGGAGAGGTTATCTTCTATGTACCGAATACATTCACACCGGATGGAGATGACTACAACGAATACTTTAAACCAGTATTCTATGAAGCATATTTACCAGAGGGTACTTTGTTCCAGATCTTCAACAGATGGGGAGAACTAGTATACGAAGCTGATGAATATACTGAGATCCTTGCTGGATGGGATGGAACTTATAAAGGAAATAGATGTCAGGATGGAACGTATACCTGGAAGTTATACTTCAAGGATAAAGACACCGACAAAAAAGAGATTCACACAGGTCATGTGAATATAATCAAGTAAAAAAAGAAAAGCCGCTGATTTCGATCAGCGGCTTTTTTTAATCTAATAAATTACTTAGCAGTACTCATTGTATGCCGCTGCGAGATTGTCAGCGATCATTTGAGCAGTTCCCCCTTCGATGTGATGTCTTTCAAGGAAATGTACTAGCTTACCATCTTTAAACAATGCAATAGATGGAGATGAAGGCGGGTAAGGAAGAAAATACTTTCTTGCTTGGGCCGTTGCTTCACCGTCCACACCGGCAAACACAGTTGATAGTGTTGCGGGGTGTTTATCATTACTTAAAGAAAGCTTAACTCCCGGACGCATGTTACCTGCAGCACATCCGCATACAGAGTTAACAACGATCAGAAGGCTTCCATTCGTTGATGAAATAATATCATCTACTTCTTGAGCAGTAGTCAGTTGTTTGAACCCAACACTTGTTAGGTCTTCCTTCATAGGTGCAACTAATTCTGGAGGGTACATAATTTGTTCGTTTAATTGTTCAGAGCAAAGTTAACCATTATTTGACCAAGTACCTTTCGATCAATACTTCTTCATGAAGAGGCGTGCCGTTTAGGAGGTGATCTACGAACTCTTTTGCGAGTAATGGCGCGTACATATATCCTTTCGTTCCAAGACCATTAAATAGATATAAATTATCCTTAGTTCGGTGTTTTCCTATGATCGGACGCCTATCCATGGTTGTAGGGCGAACACCTGCAAGATGCTCAAGCACCTCCACCTTTTCAGGGGTAATGTATGCAAGCTTCTCAAGTATTTGATGTTTACCCTCATCAGTCGGTATAGGGTTTGGCTCATTCCATGAATAGGTTGAACCAACCTTGAATTTGTGGTTGCCCAACGGCAACATAAAACACTTTCTGTTCAAAGATTGTCCATCCGGAATTGTTTCCGCTTTGATGGTCAAAACATCACCTTTAGTTTGCCCAACGGGAATATCTTTAAAAAACGGATTGAGGTAATTCATGAACCCCTCACAGAAGACGAAAGCATCGAAGGTTTCTTCCTCATATGTATTATCCATTAACTTTTCATAGTCAAAGGCTTCTTCTATAAGTCTTCCATTCGCTCGAATAAACGAGTCAACACGTGAAAAGAAAGGTTTCGCATTCACCGCATAGCAGTTTTGCACGCGTCCAGACCCGAAATTATTAATAGCATGAGGATAAGTATCATCTTCACTGTTAACTTGAGCCATATAAGCGGAGTATTCAGGTGTGTTTTGTCGCTCCAGCCAGTAACCCCGCTCCTGATCTGATGCGAACATCCTCCTTAATGGAATATTGCGAAGTACTTCTTGATCGAATGTTTCAAATGATCGGTAAAAAGGAACCAGATAACCGATAAATTCATCAACCCTCCAGCTTTTATTCATTCGTCTAAAGACAAGGGGTGTGATAAGCCCTGCTGCCACCACAGAACTGTGATTTTCACCGTTATCAAAAACAGTGACTTCAAAACCAGCTTTAATTAAGTGATAGGAAACACAAGCGCCTGCAAGACCATTTCCAATAACACAGACTTTCTTATTCATGCTATCGCCAAAGTTACAATACTGATCTTAATATCAGGATAGATATTATGTATCTCAGAGATTAGCGCTTCAATTGTCGATCCTGTAGTGATCACATCATCAACAATTGCGATGTGATTGTATGCCGCCAATGATTTTTCGCTGACTGTGAAAACCGAAGAAACATTATCCCAACGTTCAAAGCGTGACTTTCCGGTTTGTGTTTTATTGTTTGAACGCCTTAATACGGCGCTATTGTGAACAATACAATTTAATTCGTTTGCAATCCCTTTTGCAAGAAGCTCACTTTGGTTGTACCCGCGTTTAAATTGTCTTTTAGGATGTAGAGGCACGGGGATTAGTACATCGAAATCATATTTGTTAGTATGTTTATTTAGCTCTTTTCCAATCGCTTTTCCCAGTTCTTCCCCGAGCAATTGATTCTTTCCATATTTTAAAGAGAAGAGCAGCTTCTGAATACCACCCTGTTTCTTGAAATAGTAGTGAGCGTAGGTCTTCTCTACAGAGACTCTACCCCAAAACAGCTGGTCCATGGGAGTTGGCTCACTGTAGCTTTCAAAAAAGGTTCTTTCCAGGTCTTGAGAACAAAATGAGCAAATGTTCAATTCATTTTTTGTCAATTCTTCATCACAGACGAGACATTTTTCCGGATAGACCAAGTGAACTAAATCTCTGATTATTTGAAAATTATATTTTTTGATTTGAGCCAAAATCAGTGGTGATAAAGGATGTGAATTATATAAACAATTCGATGTTTAAAATATCAAAAAATTCCTATTGTGTTCTTTTTATTATCGCCGTAATTTTAATGAGGTATCTGTTAAAACCCTGACAATGCGGCAACTGGAAGGGATTTGTAATTTATCGACAAAATCACAGGGTTAGTCTGTGAATATCTTTGTCTCATATGTTAATAAGCCACCCATCAGTTGTCATCAAAGGGATACAGAAACCCTATGTTAATAACATTAAGGAATTGTGAATTTCTTTAATTGCAAGGCGAGAGATTTTTGACAATTTTTGTATGCCTCTAGTAACGAAAACTACAGCTGACTACGCATCCAATTTTCACTAGAGGAAACAACAAGTTTATCGAGTCAAATTTCAAAAAACACACCGTTTTTTGGCAGGAGACTTTTACTATAAAAAAACACAAGTACAATGGCACAAAACGAACCAATTTTAGAGGAAAACAAGAACAGATTCGTTCTTTTCCCGATTCAGCACGACGACATTTGGTCTTTCTACAAAAAGGCAGAGGCGAGCTTCTGGACAGCTGAGGAGATCGACCTACAACCAGATCTTATTGACTGGGAAAATAAATTGAATGACGATGAGCGTTATTTCATTAAGCATGTACTTGCGTTTTTTGCCGCATCTGACGGTATTGTAAATGAGAACCTTGCTGAAAACTTCCTTTCGGAAGTTCAATATACAGAAGCAAAGTTTTTCTATGGGAACCAGGTCGCAATGGAGAATATCCACTCGGAAACATATTCATTGCTGATCGACACATATATCAAAGAGACAGAAGAGAAAAATAAACTTTTCAATGCGATTGAAACACTCGACTGTGTTACGAAGAAGGCTAATTGGGCGTTAAGATGGATAGATGAGGGTTCTTTCGCTGAACGTCTTGTAGCGTTCGCTGCTGTTGAAGGAATCTTCTTCTCAGGTTCGTTTTGCTCGATCTTTTGGTTGAAGAAGAGAGGTTTAATGCCTGGGCTATCGTTCTCAAATGAGTTGATTTCAAGAGACGAAGGGCTACACTGTGACTTTGCGTGTTTGCTATACAACAATCACCTTGTTAATAAACTTCCAAAAGAGCAGGTAAGAGATATCATTCTTGACGCGGTTGAGATCGAGAAAGAATTTATACTTGATGCACTTCCGGTTAAATTGATCGGAATGAACAGCGACTTGATGTCACAGTACATTGAATTTGTTGCAGACAGACTTCTTATGGAGCTTGGATGTGAGAAAGAATTCAATGTATCAAACCCTTTCGATTTCATGGAAATGATCTCGATCCAAGGGAAAACAAACTTCTTTGAGAAGAGAGTTGGTGAATACCAGAAAGCGGGAGTATTGAACCAAGATAACCAGACATTCTCATTAGACGAGGACTTTTAATAAAACCAAAATAGACCAGCGCCCATGTATGTAGTAAAAAGAGACGGAAGAAAAGAGGCTGTGAAGTTCGACAAGATCACAGCTAGAATTGTAAAAATGTGTTACGGGCTTGATCCGCTTGTATCGCCTGAAGCAGTTGCTATGAAGGTGATCGAAGGATTGTATGACGGAGTAACAACAACTCAGCTTGACCACCTAGCTGCTGAAGTTGCTGCCGCAAAAACGATCGAGCACCCGGATTACGCACTTTTAGCTTCGAGAATCGCAGTTTCTAACCTTCACAAGGAAACGAAGAAGACATTCTCAGAAGTAATGACAGATCTATACAATTATGTAGATCCGAAAACAAATGAAAGAGCATCACTGATTGCTGATGACGTTTATGAAGTGATCAACGAGAACAAGGACAGACTTGACTCAAGCATTATTTATGACAGAGATTTTAGATACGATTATTTTGGTTTTAAAACATTGACGCGCTCGTATCTTCTGAAAACAAATGGTGCTATCGCTGAACGTCCACAGCAAATGTTGATGAGAGTGGCAGTCGGTATCCACAAAAATGATATCGACTCTGCGATCAAAACGTATAATCTGATGTCTGAAGGTTGGTTTACACACGCGACTCCAACACTATTCAACTCGGGAACACCGAAGCCACAGATGTCATCTTGTTTCCTTCTTACAATGAAGGAAGACAGTATTGAGGGAATCTATGACACATTGAAGTCATGTGCACAGATTTCTCAGTCGGCTGGAGGTATTGGTCTATCTATCCACGACATCCGTGCTACGGGTTCTTACATTAAAGGAACAAACGGAACATCTAATGGTATCGTACCAATGCTACGTGTCTTTAACGACACTGCTCGTTACGTTGACCAGGGTGGAGGAAAACGTAAAGGATCATTTGCGATCTACGTTGAGCCTTGGCACGCTGATATCTTCGATTTCCTTGACTTGAAAAAGAATCACGGTAAAGAAGAGCAAAGAGCAAGAGATTTGTTCTACGCATTATGGATTCCGGATCTATTCATGAAGCGTGTAAAAGAAAACGGAGAGTGGACATTAATGTGTCCGCATGAGTGTCCGGGACTTTCTGACACGCACAGTGCAGAGTTTGAGGCGCTTTACCTGAAGTATGAAGCAGAAGGAAAAGGTAGAAAAACGATCAAGGCACAAGATTTATGGTTTAAGATCCTTGAGTCTCAGATCGAGACAGGAACACCTTACATGTTGTACAAGGATGCTGCAAACGCGAAGTCGAACCAGCAGAACCTAGGAACAATCAAGTCTTCTAACCTTTGTACAGAGATCATCGAGTACACAGCACCGGATGAGGTGGCTGTATGTAACCTGGCATCTTTAGCGCTTCCTAAATTCGTTACAGAAGAAGGAACATTCGATCACGATAAGTTATTCGAGGTGACTTACCAGGCAACATTGAACCTGAACAAGATCATTGATGGGAACTACTACCCGGTTCAAGAAGCGGAAAACTCGAATATGAGACACCGTCCAATCGGACTTGGGGTTCAAGGGTTAGCAGATGCGTTCATCATGATGAGATATCCTTTCGAATCAGAAGAAGCAAGAGCATTGAACAGAGAGGTTTTTGAAACGATCTACTATGCATCAATGACTGCATCCAAAGATCTTGCGAAAGTTGATGGAGCATATGAAACATTTGAAGGGTCACCTGTTTCAAAAGGAGATTTCCAGTTCGACCTTTGGGGTGTTACACCAACAAGCCGTTGGGAGTGGGATGTGTTGAAGGAGGAAGTGAAAGAGCACGGTGTGCGTAACTCATTGTTACTTGCTCCAATGCCAACAGCTTCTACAGCACAGATCCTTGGCAACAATGAGTGTTTTGAGCCTTACACGTCTAACATTTATACAAGAAGAGTACTTTCAGGAGAGTTTATCATCGTGAATAAGCACCTATTGAAAGACCTTGTTAAAGAAGGGCTTTGGAACAAAGAGATGCGTCAGAAGATCATGGCATCGAACGGATCTATTCAGAACATCAACGAGATTCCACAAGAGCTTAAAGACCTATACAAAACTGCATGGGAGATCTCGCAAAAAGCGATCATCGACCAGGCGGCAGACAGAGGAGCTTACATTTGCCAGTCTCAGTCATTGAACATCTTCATGGAGAACGCAAACTTCGGGAAGCTGACGTCAATGCACTTCTACGGATGGGAGAAAGGATTGAAAACAGGAATGTACTACCTAAGAACAAAAGCAGCAACAGATGCGATCAAGTTCACAATTGACAAAAACGTTGTTGCTGAGCCAACAGCAAAATCAATTGAAGAAGCGCAAGCTGAAGTAGCATGTTCTTTAGACGATCCAGATAACTGCGAAATGTGCTCAGGTTGATCCTGAAAATACTCGGCTAGACCTTCAGGTACAATAAAGTCAAGTCGATAAAAATACTTGTGTTGATTAATAATTGTGCCGTAAATTAATCAATGTTAAAGCCCCGCGAAAGTGGGGCTTTATTTGTTATAGGCTTTTTGGAACTCTTCGTCTACGATCAGCAGCTCATCAAAGAAGGCTTTTCCGTAAGCTCGGATCAATGGCTCTTTTAGAAACTTGTAGACAGGAACATCTAATTTGTCACCACAGGCACACGCTGGTTTACAAATATCCCACTCGTCGTAAGCCAATGCTTCAAAGTCGTTGAATTTCTTCACGCGGATAGGATACAAATGACAGGAGATAGGTTTTTTGTAGTCAATCTTACCATCTAGATATGCCTGTTCGATTGAACATTTCGTAATGCCTTTATCATCAAAAAAGACAAAAGCGCACTCACCGCCATTAACCAGTGTTGTAACAGGCTCGTTTTCCTGATCGAGGTAGGAAACACCCTCTTTTTCCACTGCATCAATTCCCTCCGGACGCATATAGGGCTTTATTTTTTCCAGGTTATCCTCAATTATCGCAACCTCTTCTTTTTTTAGTGGGGCACCGGCATCACCTTCAACACAGCATGCCCCTTTACATGCGTTAAGATCACATACGAACTTCCTTCTGAACACTTCGGTACTTACAACTTTATCCTTTACCTCTACAAGCATATTGGCCCCTCTTAAAGTGAAAAATTAAACGATTTATCGTCAAAATTAAATAATTAGCTATATTTGTATCGTTAGAAACATAATAAAACAAACGGGAGAGGGGACGCAAGTCCCCTCTTTTTGTAGCCAAATGATCAAAAAAGAACGCATAAGAGAATTAGCTGAAGAGCGTATCAATGAGCTGGACAATGGCCTTTTCATCGTCGAAATATCAGTTAGCTCTGGGAATAATATTTCCGTTGAGCTTGATAAGCATGAGGGAGGTGTTTCAGTGCAAGACTGTGTTTCGGTTTCTAGAAATATCGAGCACAACCTGGACCGTGAGCAGGCAGATTTTTCATTAAACGTGTCTTCTGCAGGTTTAGATAAAGGGCTTCGCGTTTTTGATCAGTACAAAAAAAATATTGGCCGTTCACTAAAAGTGAAGCTGAACGAAGGAGGAACAGTAGAGGGAGAACTTACACAAGCATCTAAAGATGAGATCACTCTTCAAACGAAGAGAAAAGAACGCATCGAAGGGAAAAAGAAAAAAGAAGAAATCATAGAGGATATAAAGATCCCAATGGTAAATATAAAAGAAGCGAAAATTGTTATTTCATTTAAATAGAGAGTTATGAATAGCTTAGAACTAGTTGAATCGTTTTCGGAGTTTAAAGAACTCAAGAATATCGACAAGCAGACAATGCAGCACGTACTAGAAGACGTGTTCAGATCAATGCTAAAGAAAAAATTCAACACGGATGAACATATAGATGTTATTGTAAACATCGATAAAGGTGATGTACAGATCTTCTTGAATAAGGAGATCGTTGACGATGGAGAGGTAGAGGATCCAAACATGGAGATCGCTTATTCAGACGCGATCAAGATTGAGCCTGATTTTGAGATCGGTGAGGAAGTAACGGAAGAATTTAAATTTGTTGATTTCGGAAGAAGAAATATTCTTTCATTGAGACAAAACTTGATCTCAAGAATCATGGAGCTTGAGAAAGACCACCTATACAAACTATACAAAGAGCGTATTGGTGAGATCATTACAGGTGAAGTATATCAGGTGTGGAAGAAAGAGATTATGGTGATCGATGACGAAGGGAATGAGCTGATCCTTCCGAAGTCTGAGCAGATTCCTTCTGACTATTTCAAAAAAGGAGAGTCTATCCGCGCCGTTGTAGCGAAAGTGGATATGAGAAACAGCAGCCCTGTAATTATCCTTTCTAGAACAGCCCCTGAATTCTTGGAGCGTTTGTTCGAGCTTGAAGTACCTGAGGTATTTGACGGGTTGATCACAATTAAGAAGATCGTTCGTGAGCCAGGAGAGAGAGCAAAAGTTGCTGTTGAATCATACGATGATAGAATTGATCCAGTAGGAGCATGTGTTGGTATGAAAGGTTCAAGAATTCACGGAATTGTTCGTGAGCTTCGTAACGAGAATATTGACGTGATCAATTACACAACGAACCCACAGTTGTTCATTCAAAGAGCACTTAGCCCTGCAAAGATTTCTTCGATAGAGATCGATGAGGAAGAAGGAAGAGCAAAGGTTTACCTGAAGCCAGATCAAGTTTCACTGGCGATCGGTAAAGGTGGATACAACATTAAACTAGGGGGTAGACTAACAGGATACGAGCTAGATGTTTACAGAGAAGGAGAGGTTGATATCGAGGATGTTGATCTTGAAGAATTCGCTGATGAGATCGATAGCTGGATCATTGATGAGTTGAAAGCGATCGGTTGTGATACTGCAAAATCTGTTATTGCAATAGGTGTTGAAGACCTTGTGAAGAGAACGGACCTGGAGCAGGAAACAATAGAAGAGGTGTTTAAAATACTAGAGTCTGAGTTCGAGTAATCGACCGCAAAACCTTATATTTAGACACAATTATAGCCAGGTGAAAGCCTGGCAAAAACAAAACGAGGACGTATAATTTTATGGCCAGACCAATTAGATTAGGAAAAGCAGCAGGTGAGCTTAACGTAGGAATTTCTACGTTGGTGGACTTCTTGTCGAGCAACGGAGTTGATATCGACACAAATCCGAACACGAAACTGACACCGGAGCAGTATGAAATGCTCCGCACTGAGTTTGCTGCGGACCAAACGCTTAAAGAGCAATCGAAACTTTCTTCTGTAGCCACGGAGAAGCGTGAAACTATTTCATTGAGAAATGAGAAAGAAGCGCCTAAAGAGGAGCCGAAGAAAGAAGAGAAAAAGGAGGAAGCCGTTGAAGAGGCTCCTCAGGTTCAAGTGAAGACTGTTGGAAAGATTGATCTTGACAGCATCAACACAAAAACGCGTCCGGAAAAGAAAGCGGAGCCTGTAAAGGAAGAGGAAAAGCCTGAGCCTCCAAAAGCAAAGGAAGAACCGAAAAAGGAGGAGCCGAAGAAAGAGGAAGAAACACCTAAAAAGGAAGAGGAACCTAAGAAGGAAACTGAAACGATCCGTGCCGAAACGCAAAAGCTAACAGGGCCAAACGTGGTTGGTAAGATCGAACTTCCGGTTGAAAAACCAAAGGTTGATAAATCTGAAAAGAGAAAGCGTAAAAGAATCCGTAAGGTTGACGTTGACAAGCAAGCAGCGCAAACAGGAAAAGGTGGGCCAAGAGGAAAAAAACCCGCTCGCACTGAAAAACCTGAAATCACGGAGCAGGATATCCAGAAGGAAATCAAAGAAACACTCGCGCGTCTTTCTGGTAAAGGAGGTAAATCTAAGGGGGCCAAGAACAGAAGAGCAAAGCGTGATTCGATTGCGGCTAAACGTCAAGAGGAAGAATTACAAGCTGAGCTTGAAGAGAGAGTACTAAAGCTGACAGAATTCGTTACAGTGTCTGAATTGGCAACGATGATGAATGTTGGATCTACAGACGTGATCTCTGCATGTATGTCACTAGGAATATTTGCTTCAATCAACCAGAGACTTGACGCTGAAACGATACAGATCATAGCCGAGGAATTCGGTTATGAGCCGGAGTTTGTTAGTGCAGAAGTACAGGAAGCTATTCCTGTGCAAGAAGATGCAGAAGAGGATCTGCTTGCAAGAGCACCGATCATTACGGTGATGGGTCACGTTGACCACGGAAAAACATCATTGCTTGATAGAATTCGTGATGCAAATGTAACCGAAGGTGAGGCCGGGGGAATCACACAGCACATTGGTGCATACAGTGTGACACTTGAAGACGGTAAAAAACTTACCTTCTTGGATACACCGGGTCACGAAGCCTTTACAGCGATGAGGGCTCGTGGTGCACAGGTTACCGATGTAGCGATTATTATCGTAGCGGCAGATGATGACGTGATGCCACAAACGAAAGAGGCAATATCACACGCTCAGGCTGCGGATGTACCAATGGTATTCGCGATAAATAAGATCGATAAGCCTGGTGCAAACCCAGATAAGATCAAGGAGCAGTTGTCTACGATGAACATCCTGGTTGAGGATTGGGGTGGAAAGTACCAGTGCCAGGAGATTTCAGCGAAACAGAACTTGAATATTGATGCACTTCTTGAGAAGGTGTTGCTTGAAGCAGAAATGCTTGACTTGAAAGCCAACCCGAATAAGAATGCGATCGGAACAGTGATTGAATCATCACTAGATAAAGGAAAAGGATACGTTACAAATATTCTTGTGGAAGCAGGAACATTGAAAATTGGAGACGGTGTTTTGGTTGGGCGTAACTTTGGTAAAGTGCGTGCTATGCATGACGAGCACGGACACACACTGAAAGAGGCTGGTCCATCAACACCGGTATCTATTCTTGGTATTAACGGGGCGCCATCCGCAGGGGACAAGTTTCACGTAATGGATGATGAGAAAGAAGCGAAGTCAATTGCAACGAAACGTGAGCAGTTGTATCGTGAGCAAGGCCTTCGTACAACGAAGCATATTACACTTGATGAGATTGGTAGACGTCTGGCAATTGGAGACTTCAAAGAATTGAACCTAATTGTTAAAGGTGATGTGGATGGATCGATTGAGGCACTTTCTGACTCATTATTGAACCTATCAACTGAAGAGATCCAGATCAATATCGTACACAAAGGGGTAGGAGCTATCTCAGAGGCGGATGTAAACTTAGCATCGGCTTCAGACGCAATTATCATCGGTTTCCAGGTAAGACCTTCGCTCAGTGCAAGAAAGCTCGCAGAACAGGAGCAAATTGACATCCGTCTGTACTCCGTGATCTACAAAGCGATCGATGAGATCAAGTCGGCGATGGAGGGAATGCTTTCTCCGGACATTGAGGAGCAGATTACAGGTTCCGCAGAAGTACGAGAGACGTTCAGTATTTCTAAGATCGGTACGATAGCAGGATGTTTCGTGCTTGATGGAATCATCAAGAGAAACTCTAAGATCCGCGTGATACGAGATGGAATTGTGATCCACACAGGAACACTTGGGTCATTGAAGCGCTTTAAGGATGATGTGAAAGAGGTGAAAAACAATTATGAATGTGGTTTGAATATTGAGAAGTTCAACGACATCAAGGAGGGTGACATCATCGAAGCATTTGAGGAAGTGGAAGTTGCAAGAAAGTTGTAACAAATTAGAAAACGAATTTGGCTGTAAACAGCGTATGTCTTTTATACGTAACTTTGCAGTACATTAATGTAGATAACTATGATTTTAGGAGTTTTTGGTCCTTGGCAATTGATAGCGATCCTTGTGGTTGCACTACTTCTTTTTGGAGGTAAGAAGATCCCTGAGCTAATGAAAGGACTAGGAAAAGGAGTAAAGGAGTTCAAAGACGCTTCTAAGCCTGAAGACGGGAAAGAGGAAAGTACAGAAGAGACTAAATAACTTTCTATGCTGAGGACGTACGCTGAAGTTAAAGAAGCCATTTCTTCAGGTAGGACGGTATTATCCATCCTTGAGGACTATCTTAAAACGATAGAGTCCAATAAAGATCTAAACATTTTTCTTGAGGTATTTGATGAATCTGCGAAGCAACAAGCTGATACAGTGGATCAAAAATTAAAAGCCGGAACTGCTGGTAAACTGGCAGGAATGGTAATCGGTATCAAGGATAATCTTGCTTATAAAAACCATAAAGTATCTGCCAGTTCTAAAATATTAGAAGGGTTTGAATCTTTGTACACAGCAACGGCAGTTCAAAGACTGATCGACGAAGATGCTATCATTATAGGTCGTTTGAATTGTGATGAGTTTGCCATGGGATCTTCTAACGAAAACTCTGCGTTCGGCGCGGTGAAAAACCCGTTGGACTCGAATCGTGTTCCAGGAGGTTCATCTGGAGGTTCGGCTGCGGCCGTGGCCGCGGGAATGTGCACGGCATCGCTTGGAAGTGATACGGGAGGATCTATCAGGCAACCCGCTTCCTTTACTGGAACGTATGGTTTGAAACCGACTTACGGAAGAATTAGCCGTTACGGATTGATCGCATATGCATCTTCATTTGATCAGATCGGTCCTTTTGCAAATAGTGCTGAAGACACAGCATTACTGTTGGAAGTGATGGCCGGAAAAGATAAAATGGATGCGACATCTTCTTCTATGGATGTTGATGCTTATTCACAGTTCGAAGAAGGGAAACAACTCAAAATTGCCGTTATCGATGAGGCTGTAACGATGGATGGTCTTGACGATGAGATCAAGAACAGATTCGGTCAACTCGAAACACAGTTAAAAGAAGCTGGACACACAGTCGAGCACGTATCCTTCCCATACTTGGACTACATGGTTCCAGCGTATTACGTATTGACAACTGCGGAAGCATCATCTAACTTGTCGAGATTTGACGGTGTACATTACGGATACAGAAGCCAGGAAGCTGTTGGTGTTGACGAAACGTATAAGAAATCGAGAAGTGAAGGCTTTGGTCCAGAAGTGAAAAGAAGGATCATGGCTGGAACATTCGTGTTGTCTCATGGTTATTATGATGCATACTATACGAAGGGACAAAAGGTACGTCGAGTCTTGCAGACCAGAACAGAGGAAATACTAAAGGATTATGATGTGATCCTTCTTCCAACGACGCCAACAACGGCATTTGAACTAGATGCGGTGAGCGATCCAATATCTATGTACCTTCAGGATATTTATACAGTGCACGCTAACCTGACAGGTCACCCTGCAGTTTCTGTTCCTTTCGGAACACATTCAAACGGCATGCCTTATGGTTTGCAGGTAATGGGAAAAAACTTCGAAGAGAGGGCTGTTTTGAGTTTTATTAAGGATATTGAACCGTTATTGAAATAACATGAAGTACATTTTGTTCATAGTGATGCTTGCTTTGTCGGGAATATTATTCTCACAACAAGACTCGCATTATAGTTGGACAAAAGAAGACAGCTTAAAGGGTGAAGCCATCATTAGAACGATAGAGCAAAGCCTTGATGCTTTCTATGCAGACTATAAAGGAGACCCTAAATACGACTCGATCATTGCCGCTTTGGAATATGAGTCAGGAGATGTGCCAACCTTTTCAGATGAGGTGTACTGTGAGCGATTGAATGGGATGAATGAGATGAGCCCATTTCATTTAGACTGTAATGATATAACCCTCTCAACGATCAAATTTTTTGCTGCTAAACGAAGAGGATTTGCACGTGTGGTTTTGGGTCGATCAGAACTTTATTTTGACATGTTCGAGGAGAAGTTGGCAGAGTATGACCTTCCGATCGAATTGAAATACCTTGCGGTCATTGAAAGTGGCTTACGTCCACAAATCAAATCACGCGCAGGAGCCTTAGGGTTGTGGCAATTCATGTACAGAACAGGAAGAATGTTCGGACTTGAGGAGAACTCTTACATTGATGAGCGCATGGATCCGGCAAAAGCAACAGATGCCGCCTGCCGTTATCTGAAGAAGCTTTATGACATGTATGACGATTGGAACCTTGCGTTAGCCGCTTATAACGCAGGCCCGGGTAATGTCAATAAAGCGATCAGAAGATCGGGAAATAAACTTACATATTGGGAGGTGAGACCTTACTTACCAAGAGAAACACAGGGTTATGTGCCCAATTTTATTGCTGCAGCGTACCTGTTAACATATCATGCAGAGCATAACATTATACCCGCTGAAGCGAAAGTTAAGTATGCTCAACTCGACACGATATGTCTCAACAAAGGGGTGCACATGGAAACGATCGGTGATCTCATTGGGATGGAACTGGAAGACATTGAAACGTTAAATCCGGTTTACAAACAGTCATATATTCCTTACACGATAGAAGGAGAATGTATTTCCCTTCCCTTGCAAAAAATTGGTGAGCTGGTAGCATTGGAAGACAGTTTATACAGTCTTGAGTTGAAGCGCTATTCACCTGAGTCTTTGGAGAAGCCATCTACTGCAAACAATGATAAGCCTGAAACGAGTTCTTCTTATTCTTATCACAAAGTGAGATCTGGAGAAAACTTGTCTTCCATCGCAGCACGCTACGGAACAACAGTAGATGAGATTAAGAAAATTAATGGCTTGACTTCAAACAAGATCGTTGTTGGTCAGCGATTAAAAGTGAAGTCAACAGGCAGCTCCTCTTCGGGAGGAGGATCAAGTCAGTCGGGGTCTTCTAGGGAGTATTACTCGGTGAAATCGGGAGATACTTTTGGACGAATTGCTCAGCGCAACAGAATGAGCGTTTCACAACTAAAAAGACTCAATCCTGGAATCAATATCGATCGATTGAGCATCGGTCAAAAGATCAGGATAAGATAATTGCCCAATTTTTGTGGTAATCTCAATAAACCTGAAATTATGAGAACATACCTCTTTACTTTATTAGCGATCATGATGATCTTCTTTGGATCGTGTGAATCTCCATACGGTAAGAAAATGGTTACTGGTATACCTTCTACTGGTAGGGTTGGAGAGATCTTAGTTGTATGTGACGAGGCAATTTGGAACTCAGAGATCAAAGAGGCGCTTGATTCAAATCTTACGCAATGGATCATGCCATATTTCCCGGATGTCGCAACATTTGAATTGATACATAGAGCACCGGCGAATTTTAATAAAGGAATTAGAAAGCACCGAAATGTCCTTATCCTGAAGTTAGACGGAGCATATGCAGGAGAAAAAGGAAATATAACGAAAGAGGTTGGCACGTACGCCACAGATCAGGTATTGATAGAGGTTGTAGCAAAGAACTATGATCAGATGTTGGAAACCTGTACACACGGATTGAACCGAGTTCATAGTGAATTTGATGAAGCATCCTGGTCTAGGATCATGGACCGCTACAAAACCCAATCAAACCGCTTTCTTGTTGATGACATCAAGGAAAAATTCGGAATAAGTCTGGCAATACCACAAGGAAGTAAGGCTGTATGGAGAAAGCAGAACTTCTACAGGATAGAATTACCTAATTCGGCCAAACCTATTGAGTTTGTGGGGACAGGTTCTTCTGATCCAGGTTTAATATTCCGTGGAATTTTGATCTATCAGTATAATTACGAAGACAGTACGCAGTTGTCATTTGAAGCACTCGCAGCGGCAAGAGATACCATGCTGAAGTACAATGTTCCAAGTGAAACCCCTGGAATGTATATGGGTACGCAATACGGAAAGATCACTTATCCAGTGATGGAAACCTTCACAACAGCATCTGGAACTGAAGGTTCTCAAATGCGCGGAATGTTTGTCTTTACAGGTAGAGATAAATTCGGAACAGGAGGAGCGTTCTGGCAATGTCACCTCCTTAATGAAAAGACCAAGAAGATTGTATGTGTAAGTGGATATGTAGATGCTGCCCCTACGACAAGTTGGACACAGCCATTACGTGAAGTTCAGGCTATCCTGAAGAGCGTAGAGCTCGTAAAATGAAGATCTCAGCAACCATAATTACTCTTAATGAGGA
>JBMSGX010000020.1:0-18935 GCA_049416285.1 Crocinitomicaceae bacterium
GTGATGCGACGCCAGATAGATCTCATTATAACGCTTTGCCATGGCGTAAGATGTGCGAGGATCTACCAGCACCTCTTCAGATAGAGCGCTTTCAATTGCGGAGTGCCCATAGATTCCGCTCGTAGATGCATACATGACCTTTTTAATATTGTTGATCTCGGCTGCCATAACAACGTTACGTGTACCGATGACTTCAACATCCATCGTTTCGACAGGATTATCGGCCACGATGTCAACGCCCAGAACAGCAGCAAAATGATACACCAGATCACATCCTTTGGATGCTTCGATCACCTGGTCTAGATCACGTACATCACCGTTGATAAATTGAATCTTGTTGTATGTTTCTTTATCCAGCTTATTTCCACGAAGCAAATTATCCAGCACAACAACATCGTGTCCATCATTAACTAGTCGTTTTGCTAAGTTACTTCCAATAAAACCGGCTCCTCCTGTAATGAGTATTTTCATAGCGTAAGTTTCAGGCCACAAATATCTTTAAAATTATTCCGATAGCAGGGCCTTTTTTTCAAATTTATGGTCTTTTGATTCCAGCTAGATTATGCGTCAATTCTCCAGAGTCACGGTGTACAATACCTTCCGATGATAACGTGTCTAGTCTAACGTATCCGCTTGCATGGTATATGCCCTCATTTTCAGCAATTACACCAACATGTGTGATCTTACCGGAATTGTTTGCAAAATAAGCTAAGTCACCTGGTTCATGATCTCCAAAATCAACATCTATCCCAATATCATATTGTTGTGATGCATCGCGTGGAAGATTAACACCGAAAAAGCGATACACGGTCTGTGTCAATCCTGAGCAATCGATGCCGAATGGTGATTTTCCACCCCATAAATAGGGAGCGTTTAAATAATCCGCTGTAGCTTCTACAACTGACGCGTAATTTGTTCCGTCCTTGCTTAAGAGTTCAAACTCGAACTTACCAATATTCGCAGCACCCTTATCCAAAGGGATTCTTGAACCCCGATAAACAATTTGCTTCCCATTAGATGAATTGATTTCCAGCATCAAGCTCTGCTGATAATCAGAACTTTCTATCCACCTGCGAACTTCTTTTTCAGAAAGATAGAATAGATGCTTATGGTCTACGAATCCTTCGTAATGATCAGAGAATGTAGTGATCTTTGACCAGGGTGCGTTTGTTTCATGAACTGTCACGATCTCACCAAAGAGCAACTGTGTAACAATTTCTGCCGGGTCCTTAGCCTCAGCCCGAACTGGGGAAGCACTTACCAGACAAAAAGCGTAACGTTCAGTCATTTTTACTTCGGGAAATTTCTATGATTAATTAAATTCAATGCCTGCTGGACGTGTCTTTCGTTATGATAAATCACGAAGAGTAGAGCATCTCCCAAGCGCAAACGAATTGCTTTTGATATGGAAATCGGGATTTTAACCCGTCTCATATTGACCTGAGATGACTTTTGTATGATATCCAGTAATTCTTCTTGCGAAGCTCTAAATACAGGACGTTGATCTCCTTCAGCAATTTCTTTGTCAACCAAAGGGTTATATCCTTTAGGAGCTTTGAATTTACGTTTGATATTCTTGAGATTACCCAGCTTCATTGACTTCCAAGCAGATCTTCCAAGTGGTGAGCTAATGAATTTCTCCTTCGTATTCGTGAATCTTGTGGATTCAATCTTTTTCAAAAACGCAGCGTGGTAATAACTGGCATATGCATTGAGATGTGCTAAAACATCATTGATACTCCAGGTATTTTCGTTTGGACGCCAGTTCAACTGTTCAGTGGTTAAACCCATGATCCTTTCCTCTACATTTTGGAGGTTTTGATGCGTTACACCTGTTAATTTATCAACGAGCTCTTGAGTAGTCATTCAGCGATACTTGTGTTTGTACAAAACGAATGATCAAAAATAGTTAAATCAGTGGTTATTACTCCAACTAAATTGACAAATCTTCGCACCAGAATAGTTACTTTCGTGACAGTTGGAATTGTAAGACTAAATGATGAGTTCAAAACCATTGATTTTTGTAACAAACGATGACGGGTTTTCTGCAAAAGGAATCCGAAGTCTTTTTGATGCGGTTAAGGATCTTGGGGAAGTGGTTCTTATTGCTCCTGATTCTCCTCAGTCGGGTACAGGACATGCTATCACAATTCACCATCCACTGCGTTTGAACAAATTGACTTCTTTCGATATCGAGCATGCTTATTCGTGTAGCGGAACACCGGTAGACTGTGTTAAGCTTGGAGTTTATGAAGTGATGCATCGTAAACCGGACATTCTTGTGTCTGGGATCAATCATGGTGCAAACACATCAACGAACGTACTGTATTCGGGAACAATGTCCGCGGCTGTAGAGGGGGCAATGGAGGGTATTCCATCTGTTGGTTTTTCTTTGGACTCTTTTGATGCAGATGCGGATTTTAACCTGTCAAAAGAAGTCGTAAGAACGGTGGTTCAAAAGGTACTTGACAATAAAATGCCGAATGGCGTTTGTTTAAATGTGAATATTCCAGATGTGCCTAAAGACAAGTTCGAAGGTTTGAAAGTGTGCAAGCAGGCACATGCGTATTGGGCAGACAGTTTCGATAAACGTCAGGATCAATTCGGGAAAACCTACTACTGGTTAACGGGTGACTTCATAAACGAAGAACAAAAGGAGCCAACGGACCTTTATTGGATCGCAAAAAACTATGCGACCGTTGTTCCGACTAAATTCGACATGACCGCACACGAACAATTATCAAATATAGAAAGCTGGGAGCTATGAATCTGAGAAAATGGACTATGGACCACACAAAGGGATTCTTGATCGGTATCTTGACGCCGATTATATTTATTCCACTGGTGATCTTGATTATTTCCTGGTTGCAAAATTATTATTTCGAGCAGTTGTGGCGTAAGTTCACATTCAACGATCAGTATCAAATAAAGATCATTACGATCTCGATCATTTCAAATCTTATATGGTTCTACTTTTTCCTCAATAAAGAGAGATTTAATATTGCCATGGGAGTGATTTTAGGAACAATAGCGTTCGCGCCATACATTCTCTACATCAAGTTTTTCTAATTGATGTCGGCAAAGCGATTATATATCATAGCAGGGGAGGCTTCAGGTGACCTGCACGGTGCTAATTTGATGAATGCGCTGTATGCTAAAAATTCTGAGCTCAATATTCGTTTTTGGGGTGGAGACAGAATGAAAGCAGAAGGCGGTGAATGTGTAAAGCATATTAAGGAGCTTGCATTCATGGGCTTTGTTGAGGTGTTAATGAATCTAAGAACCATTCTTGGAAATATAAAATTGTGTAAACAGGATATGGAAGCGTTTAAACCTGACGCTTTGATTTTGATCGATTACCCTGGCTTTAATTTGAGAATTGCAGAGTGGGCGCATGAACAGGGAATTAGGGTTTACTATTACATTAGTCCACAGATCTGGGCGTGGAAGCAAGGACGTGTCCATAAGATCAAAAAGGTGGTGGATCAGATGTACGTGATACTTCCTTTTGAAAAGGACTTTTACAAGAAATTCAATTACGAGGTTGAATTTGTTGGACATCCACTATTGGACGAAATAGAAAGATACCGAGCGAAGCAATCAGAGGAACGTTTCAAAGAGGAAATGGAGCTGGATGATCGTCCGATTCTTGCTGTTTTGCCGGGAAGCCGTGATCAGGAGATCAAACGGAAACTCCCGATAATGCTAGAGGCGGTTAAGGATTTTGATTCTCATCAGGTAGTGATAGCGGGTGCGCCGAATTACGAAACTGATTATTATTCACAATTTATCGGCAATAATAAAGTCCGCATTGTTTGCAACAAGACGTATGATCTATTGAACATTGCAGATATTGCCGTTGTTACATCAGGAACAGCCACTTTGGAGACCGCTTTATTCGGAGTGCCGTTAGTTGTTTGCTACAAGGGCTCTGAAATTTCTTATCAAATTGCCAAAAGACTGGTGAAGGTGGATTATATCTCACTGGTTAACCTTATCATGGATGAGGAAGTAGTGAAAGAGTTGATACAGGCCGAATGTAACGTTAAGAATATTCGTGAAGAGGTGGATAAAATATTACATGACTCCGAATATCGTAACATGCTTGAATCCAAATTAAATCAGCTTGAGGAACGTTTAGGTGGAGGGGCAAGTCAAAAAGTTGCACAATCCTTGTTAAAAACTATTTAGACGCCTGTCGATCATTGATACGGCAAGTCTTAATTTTGCAACGTGAGAATCATTCTTGTCATATTACTTTCCGTTATCGCTAATCTGTCAGTAGCACAGAGTATTCGCATAGGTCTTTATGACAATTATTCAACAAAAGCTTTTTCTTTTGCTCCTAAAAGTGGCAGTTACACCGTTTTTGGAGACTCAACAGAAAGTATTCACATTGGAATCGGAACAGACGTTACTTGTAAATTGAGAAAAGACAGTATTTCGTTATCTGTGAACAATAAGTATTACGGAATCTTTGGTCGCGTTCTCTTGCAACAGGATTCTCTCGACAGCTATGTGGAATTGAAAAGTATAGATCCTGCAATCAAAGCGCATACATTTCGAGACAACTTTGAATTGACGGTTTCAAAAGGAAAGCTGGTTTTAGTTAATGATGTTTCCATGACCAATTATCTGGCTGGAGTGATCGAGTCGGAGGGAGGTGGAGGAAGACATCTGGAATATTATAAAGTTCAAGCGTTGATAAGCCGTACGTACGCGTTTAAGAATTTGAACAGACATAAGTCCCAGGGATTTAATCTCTGCGATGCTGTGCACTGCCAGGCTTACCATAATATGCGCAAATATTCAAAGACGATCGACCAGGCAGTATCTGAAACAAAAGGAGAAGTCTTCGTGGACAGTAATTACAACTTAATTGGAACTTACTTTCATGCCAATTGCGGTGGGCAAACTTCTGATGCATCATACGTATGGAAGAACTCAATCATGTATTGTGCTCCCTTCGTGGATACCTTCTGTATTCATACGAAGCAGGCAACCTGGAAAAAAGCAGTACCAAAATCTGAATGGGAAGGATATCTGAGTAAACAATACGGATTAGATGTGCGTGATAAATTCATTAAAGAACAGATGTATTCTTTTAAACAGGAGAGCCGCCTGGCATTCTATGTACATCCGTCCTTAGGCATTCCATTGAGAGATCTAAGACAAAAGTTTAGACTAAAATCAACCTTCTTTGATGTGTCACTTCAAGGAAGCACCGTTGTTTTAAGTGGAAGAGGGTTTGGACATGGTATCGGACTTTGTCAGGAAGGAGCGATGAGTATGGCTACTATTGGCTACAATTACAAACAGATCGGTTTGTTCTACTTCAGCGGGATCCGAATAATGGATTATGGTAAATTACTTTTCTTCAATGAAGAGGTGGAGGATGAGATGCCCTGATTAATCCTCGTAGAAAATCACAAAAATATCTTCATCATCGCGCTTAAAGAACTTCTTTTCTCGCGCGAATTTTTCAACTTCTGATCTTTCATTGAGTTTGTTCAGAACGTTTCGAGCTTCTTTAAGTTTTCCTGCCGTTTCTTCTTTCAGCATACTGATCTTATTTAGCTTACGATTGTTGCGCAGCATCGTGAATACATCATGATCATCAAGGAATAAGGTGTACACCAATACAATTGCTGTTGCAATGATATATTTATTCTTAAGGTATGATGGAATACGTTTCATCTCTTCAAAGTTACTATTCAAATGTTCCGAATGGATTTGAAACATCAAATGTTTTACATAGAAGGGTGTTAAAATAAAAAGAGAGGCTTTCGGGCCTCTCTTTTTGATCAATTTTATTTTGGATCAGTTTACGATCTCATCGTAACGAACTTGCCAGTCGCTGTCTCCCTCAAACCATTGAGCAACTTTCCCAAGCAGTGCACGTGCACTGTCTTTCTGGTTTGCTTCCATCATGGCTTTCGCAGAGTGAAGTACTCCCATCTTCATCATATTCTTATCAGCTTCGCTCCATCCTTCAACTGATTCAACTTCCTTAAGCAATGCTTCTCCATCCTGCCAATCACGTCTGGCACCTGGCTTGTCACCGGAGTTGTACTTACATGCACCTGCTACGTATTTCACGACAACACCATTTGTTGTGATCTTATCGTATTTCAACGCCCAGCTGAATCCTTTTTTAAATCCTCCAACATCTCCCGTTGACATTTCCTGCTCTACACGCATTTGCAGACTGGACTGTAATTCGTGAAGAAATTCTTCATGCTCCTTAACAGTCATCATATCATTGTACTTGATGTCGTACTTTATCCCTTTACCCATGTGTTTTAAAGCGTCTTTATAGGCATTCTTGTATTTCTCATCATTATTATCTGAGTTTGAAATTTTATAAAGACCTTTTGCCAGCCAGATATATGGTAGAGGGTCTTTACTTGTCTTGTCTTTAAGGGTGTAAGCCTCTGCTTTCTTTACAAGCTTTTCATAATCCGCATCTGCGTATAGAATTTTCAAATCATCATACACAGGAGGCTGGGCGAGTGCGGTGCCAGCATAAAAAAGTATTGCGAATACGAGTATTAAATTTTTCATAATTGTTTTATTCATGTTGTTGGCAAAAGTTCAAAATCCGTGCCGAAATTTAAATCAAATTTTAATTCGACATAAAAACTAATAAATTATTCGAAACTCTTTATTAAAAGCTCAAGAATTTCCGTTGCAGCAATTGAAATTTTAGTCCCGGGACCGAATACTCCAAATACACCAGCATCGTATAAAAAGTCATAATCTTGCTGAGGAATTACTCCTCCTGCCACAACCATAATATCTTCGCGCCCTAGCTTCTTTAGTTCATTGATTACCTCTGGTACAAGTGTTTTGTGTCCGGCGGCAAGAGAAGATACTCCTAAAATGTGAACATCATTTTCAACGGCCTGTTTAGCTGCCTCCGCTGGAGTTTGGAACAATGGACCGATGTCAACGTCAAATCCGATGTCAGCGAAGGATGTTGCAATCACTTTAGCACCTCTGTCGTGACCGTCCTGTCCCATTTTCGCTATCATGATACGTGGTCTTCTTCCTTCTAGTTCGCTGAACTTATCTGCAAGTTCTTTCGCGTTATTAAAGTCTTTGTCTTCCATTGATTCTGATGAATATACACCTGAAATTGATTTGATCGTAGCTGTATAACGACCGTAAACTTTCTCTAGTGCCATTGATATCTCTCCAAGTGAAGCTCTTGAACGAGCGCAGTCGATAGCGACAGCAAGAATATTCTCTGATCCGTTCTCAGCGGCTCTCGTTAATCTATCCAAATGTTGCTGTACTTCCTGCTCGTTTCTTTCTGAACGCAATTGGTTCAGGCGGTCAATCTGAGCTTGTCTCACTTTTGCGTTATCAACCTCAAGAATGTCGATCTGATCACTTGATTCGTGTTGGTATCTATTCACACCTACGATAATATCTTTTCCGGAATCAATTCTGGCTTGCTTCTTGGCAGCAGCTTCTTCAATGCGCATTTTAGGAATTCCCGTTTCAATGGCTTTTGCCATTCCACCGAGCTCTTCAACTTCTTCGATCAAAGTCCAAGCTTTTTCTACGAGCTCATTCGTGAGCGTCTCAACATAGTAGCTTCCGCCAAGTGGATCTACGTGACTTGTAACTCCAGTTTCTTCTTGGATGTAGATCTGCGTATTACGAGCGATTCTCGCGGAAAAATCCGTTGGCAATGCAATTGCTTCATCCAATGCGTTTGTATGTAATGACTGTGTTCCTCCAAGTGCTGCTCCCATAGCTTCAATACAAGTTCGTGCAACATTATTGAAAGGATCCTGCTCTGTTAAGCTCCACCCTGAAGTCTGACAGTGTGTTCTAAGGGCCATTGACTTAGGATTTTCCGGAGCGAACTGCTTTACAAGTTTTGCCCAAAGCAAGCGGCCAGCTCTCATCTTCGCAATTTCAGTGTAATGATTCATTCCGATCGCCCAGAAGAAGCTCAAGCGAGGAGCAAAATCATCGATTTTCATACCAGCGCTGATACCTGCTCTCAGATACTCCAATCCGTCGGCGAGTGTATATGCTAATTCAATGGCTGCTGTAGCTCCAGCTTCCTGCATGTGATATCCTGAGATCGAGATGGAATTGAAGCGAGGCATGTTCTGACTTGTGTATTCGAAGATGTCCGAAATGATCTTCATTGATGGTAGAGGAGGGTAGATGTATGTATTCCTCACCATGAATTCTTTCAAAATATCGTTTTGAATAGTACCTGACAAGTCTTTTTGTGCTACACCTTGTTCTTCTGCAGCCACAATGTAAAATGCCATGATCGGAATTACAGCTCCATTCATAGTCATTGAGACAGACATTTTATCTAATGGGATCTGATCGAATAGTACTTTCATGTCAAGAATGGAGTCTATTGCAACACCCGCTTTACCAACGTCACCTACCACACGCTCGTGGTCTGAATCATATCCTCTATGAGTGGCAAGGTCAAATGCTACAGAAAGACCGCGTTGCCCTGCAGCAAGATTTCGTCTATAAAATGCGTTGGACTCTTCAGCTGTGGAAAAACCGGCATATTGTCTGATCGTCCAGGGTTTGATCACATACATTGAAGAGTAAGGCCCTCTCAAGTAAGGTGCTATACCTGAAACAAAACCTGTTTGTGGAAGTTCTGCTGCGTCTTTTTGATCATAGAAGTTTTTCAACTCCACACCGTCCGCAGTCTCAAATGTTTTCTTCGCTTCAAATCCTGTTGGTTCAAAGCTCTTATTTGGTTCAATATTACTGAAGTCTACTCTGTTCATGCTATAGAGTTTTGAAGTTCATTTTCCAATACAAGCGATGTTAGTCCTTCGTAATTCGGAATATTGGTCCAAGTATCATTTATATCGTCAGGATTTTCGAATTTATTCACTCCGATCAGTGTTTTGTCTCCAGAAGAATATTGCGCGATCCGTTTGTCTCTGATTGCCTTGATCTCTTTGTAGAAAGTGTTTTTCGTTTCTTCGCTAAAAAGGCCTCCGTGCGCTTCGATCTTCTGGAAGCTCTTCCAGGCACTATCCGTTAATTCATCTTGCACATTCTCAAGACTGTAACTTCCGCCAAGTACATCACATACCTTGTCAAAATATGATTCTTCTTTTAGAATGTTCGTCATATTTAAGGCCATTCGCTGTGCAAGTTCCGATGCTCCGTCCGCCGTGTAAAGATCGTAAGGCAAAACACATACGCTATCGATATTACCATTCACTGCTGACATAACCTCTGTAGTTTGTCTTAACAGATTGGTGTAGGGGTCCTTCACGGATTTGTTCATGTGCGTAATAAAGGCATGAACTGTTGCATTGTGTGAACATTTGTGTTGCGGCCTGTAAGCTGCAACTACGTTTGTCCAAAGCGTTCTAAATATTCTGAATTTCAAAGATTCATTGAAGTAGTTACTTCCAACTCCAAATTTAAACTGAATACATGCGCTTGCCTCATCGATGGTGAACCCTTCATTCATCAATTTTAGGATGTATTCATGTCCCACATTCAATGCAAATGCGATCTCCTGTGAAATATTTCCTCCGGCTTGCTGGATGTTTGATGCATCTACCAAAAGAAACGGTACTTGTTCTTTTCTGAAGAGCGAGAACAATGAATTCAACTGATCGAATCCATTTTTATATGCATCATAACCATAGGTAATGTTCTTCTTTCCACTATTAACTAGCATTGTAATGTCGTCAGCTTGAGCCGTTTCGATCACAACATTGATATATTCTGTTTGGATATCGGCTAAAACATCACTCCAATTGACGGAGTTCTTGTTGCTCCTAAACCATAACATGTCACTACCAGACATCAGGGCATTCAATGCTTTAGCGTTGTTGTCCTTTTCATTTGAAATGATCTCGTAATGACAATTTTTCCAATCATTCGTTGGTCTGTTTGTGCCTCTTGTGTATGGTAGGTTGCCCGGCCCGCTTCTGTGGATACTGTCTTCATTGTGAACAAAGGAGGAGTAAGAGATTCCTTCGATCTCATCATTAATTGTTAACAGTTCCTTAGGCTTACCTTTCAGGTCTTGAATAAGTTTGTTGGACCATTCTTCCTTTGAGACCTTCTTAAAATCACTGAATAAATTCATCATTCTTCAATAGTCGGTTTAATGTCCTTTTTGACTGGGTATTTGTTTTCTCTGTAAAGATAAACGATCGTTGCAACCATCACTGCGATACCTGGTGCAATAGGTATTCCGATGTATGGAACTTCAAAGATCAATAAGAAGATGGATCCGGTAAGGATCATCGTTAGCATGTTTTTAAATGCGTAACCAATCGTGCCAAATACACCAACACCATATCTTTCTAAAGAGTAATCGTAAAAACTGAATCCGAAGAAAAAGGCTGCGATCAAGAAGTACATTACAGCGTCCATGAACCCGAATCCAAATATCCAGCTAATGATCCAGTAAATTCCCATTACCATTAGTTCCATTGTAATCGCGAGGAAGACGATGAAGACCATTCGGAAAAAGTCATTGATGAATCGTAAAATGTCGAATTTCATTTCAAACCCGGTAAGTCTGCCGTCTAGCTTTTCAGATAAGTATGTATTAACAGGGGATAGGACCGTTAGAACAACGAAAATATATACTTGTGTTAGTATCCAGTCTAATGCTGAAAAGCCATAACCAACGCCAACCTCAGCGTATTCTCCCACCCATGGAAGGAATGAAAGCCAGCTGGCAACCGAATTGGCGCGTGTCAGGTTATATTCAAAATACCAATAAATGATCGTTAGAATGAAAGCAGGAATAAAGAAGGCAATGAACCTACCCTTTGAGAACTGCTCAAGCGTAATTTTGATTGCGTTTATATGGTATTCAAATGCTTTCATCCACCGAAGACAAATTTCTTAAAAATAACGTAAAAAAGAGCGTAAAACACCATTATACCTAGCAAAAGCTGTGTTGACGAACGATAACCCTTTTTTCTCCAATAAAGATAGTTTGCTAATCCAAAAATAATAGCTGGCAGAAGCGGGTAGAGAAGGACCTTCATTAGACTAATGCAAATTGTTCAAGATGATGTTTGATGTGTTTTGCATTAAGCTTCAGCCATAAGTCTTTGTTCAACTCTCCAAAATTGGGATGAAGTGTTTTCATCTGAGGCTGTTCATCAAAGAAATTTTCGAAATCGATCCATTTTAATGCCAGTTCATCAATAGCCAGTTCAAAAGACTCATTTCGCATGGGAACATTCGCGGGAGCAAAGGTAGCTTCAAAGTTTTTAGGCATCGGGTGTTCCGATAGGATGAATCCTTGCGCACGTTCAACTTTTTCCTCAGGAATCTCCAATTCCACACCTGAAATATTCCCCATTGCCAAGTCTAATGTATCTGACAAATGTTCAATCATTCTTTGCGCTGACATTGATCCCCATTGGGGTTGTGCAGTAGGATCCAGTTCTTCCAGTTTCTGCAGAATATCTTCTAATTGGATATTGTTAAAATCCATTTTTATTTCTTTTTCCGGTTAAGATAGAAAGACTTTTTGGTTGCACCTTGACGTGCACAGGAGATTTGATCGTTACAGGTTCTCCGTCCAGATGCATGATCTCCTGATCAATTTGAAGTTCACATGTTTCAAAAGGAACGATCTCTACAAACCGCGATTGATGCGCAGTTCTGGTAAAGAATCTGTAGGCTACGACGGGGATGGCGAAAAAGTTGATCCGTTTAAGTTTGAATAACTCAAGTTTCCCGTCCGTTACATCGCTATTTGGCGATATGCAGAAGCCATTTCCAAATTCAGATCCGTTCGCGATCGAGCAAATGAATAGATTGTCGGTTTGCTCCTCATTATCATCTAGCTTAGATCGCACGGTGATATTTTTGTAGCTGAAATATTCTTTTAGAATGATCTTCACGTAGCCGAGCAATCCGCGTTTTTCAGTTGTGTCAAACTTCTCAGCAATTATAGCGTCAAGACCAACTCCAGCAACCCCGAGGAAGGGGATGTCATTGATCAGAACCGTGTCCATTTTTCTATATACCCCATTATTGATCGTCTTGATGGCTTTACGCACAAGTTTTGGAATACCCATGTGATTCCCCATCCCATTTCCCGAACCTCTTGGAATGATCGCCAGTTTGATATCCGTTCCAATTAATGTTGTGCCCACTTCATGCACAGTTCCATCCCCACCAACTGCACATACAATATCCATCTGTTCATCAATGGCATTTCGTGTTAGTTCAATTGCATGAGCCTTGTGCGTGGTATAAATAACTTTTGGATCGAACTTGGTCATATCCAAATGCTTGTAGATCATCTTCTCTACGTCCACACGTTTCTTAACGCCGGATTTAGGATTAATTATGAATAGGATCTTACTTTTCACCAATGTGTGTTTTGTTTTGGATTAAGTCAAAGTTATAAGTTTGGATCAAAGCTTTCAATCTGTTCTCTATTTCGCTTGACTTATAGTTTTCTTGCTGGCAGAGCGAGTCAAATACTTCGGTTGACTGAATGCCGTCGTTACTGAATATATACATTTCATTACCTCTGAAATAGTTATAGGACCCAGATATGTATGTGATAGCTTCCCTTGGCGCGTCACTGTAAATAGAATTTCCAAATCCGTAATAATTCGATTCAATATTCAGAAGGTCAAGTATTGTTGGCATCAGATCCATTTGCTGCATTACACGATTAAACTTCTGAGGTTTCAACGTTCCAGTAGGATCATAAATTGCCATGGGGATCCGGTACATTTGAGAGCGTTGAGAATAGAAGGCTGTTGAAGATGCTGGTGTGTGGTCTGCTAATAAGACGAATACTGTGTTCTTATACCAGCTTTGTTCTTTCGCTTTATCAAAGAATGCTTTGAGAGCGATGTCGGCGTAGTGTATAGAAGCGCAGATCGGTTGTGGCCCTTGCCTCACTTTACTTTTCATATGCTCAGGAATGAAGTAAGGATGGTGTGAAGAAAGCGTGAAGAGGGAAGCCATAAATGGTTGGGGTAATGAGCTGATCTGCTCCGCTGTCCACGGATTGAAGTACTCATCCAAAATTCCCCATTTATTGTCGGAATGATCCTCATTATTGTACTCAGTCCTTCCAACATAGTGATCAAAACCAGCAAGTTTCGCAAACCCATCAAAACTCATCGAACCGTTGGTTGCGCCGTGATAAAATGCAGACGTATATCCGTGCTTTTTGAGAATTGCAGGAAGAGCTTCTATTTTGTTATTTCCATAAGGAGATGAGATGTAAGGGCTGTCCATTAATGTTGGCATGGAGGCAAATATTGCAGGTACCGCCTCGATCGATTTTTTGCCATTCGAAAAGGCATAATTGAAGGTTAGTGCATTGTTAAAAATAGAGTCTAGAAATGGCGCATATGATTCCCCCTTATTGTAGTACCCTATAAACTCCGTACCGAAACTCTCCAGGATAATGAATACAACATTCTTTCTTTCACTGAAAATGTTTTGAGGGACAGACTTCTTGACCGGCGTAAAAAAATGTTGCGCTTCTTCGTTTGGGAAATAATTTTTTGTTTGAATACCTTTTTGATCAATCGATTTGATCAATGTAAAAGGGGTTGGTAAAACAAAGGAAGTGTGTTTTCCTTCTGTAAAATTGGCAGCTTCGATCACGCCAATAGGTTTCAGCCCAAACCCTCCACGACCGATAAGAAACAGAAAAGGAATCGCTATGATGAATTGCAAAATTGCCGCAAGGCGAGAGTAATTATTGAACCTAAAACTTTTATTAAGCACTTTACGATAGAGCCATTCCGAAGTAATCACCAGACTGATAAAAATCACGATCAAGAACCAAAAGTCAGCCAAGAAGCTTCCAAGTAGCTGGTTCACATCGTTCCCCGTGCTTACCATTGAGAACAGATCGGCTGTTGAACGTTTACTCGTGAATTTGAAATATTCAACATCTAATAAGTTTAAAGCTATTAGGAGACTGTTTGTGACATGAAATAGCAGCTTTAAAAATGATCGGTAAGCTATTGTGTTTCGAAACTCAAATGGTACAAGGAAAAGTGCGTAATAGGGTAGGAAAAACAATGCGATCGTTATGGCATCAAACCAGATACCCAAGAACCAGAATTTGATGTCCATGTCCTCGAAAGAGTGTATATTCGAGAAATAAAAAATGAGTCGCGTAATAAAGAGCATGACAAAAGGAATACCCAATACTTTTAGCAGTGCGATTGCTGATTTGGGGAAGTGCGTCTTTCTGTCTTGCATGACGACAAATTTAACAGAATGTAATCAAAATGTGACCGAAGCATGATTCGACTATTAACATTGTTCTCTTTGATTCTCTCTGCGACTTTCGCGTCAAACGCGCAGAAAGTTAAAGGATATGAGATCTATAATTCAACTGGGAAAAAGGTTTCGTATGAAAAAATGATAAAATCTCTAAAGACGGGAGAATTTGTTTTTTTCGGAGAATATCATGACAATCCAATTTCTCACTGGCTTCAGCTAGAGGTTCTGGAAGATCTTCACGAAGAGCATAGTAATGATCTAGTCCTAGCCTTTGAAATGTTTGAACAGGATCAACAGAAACTATTAGATGCATACGTCAATGAAAAGATTGATGCAAAAGTCTTTGAGGACAGTTGCAGGTTATGGCCGAATTATCACACAGATTATAAACCGCTGGTAGATTTTGCGAGAGCGAATGCGTTGAAGTGTGTTGCCAGTAACATTCCCAGACGTTACGCTTCGTTGCTTTTCAAACAGGGAAGAGATGCCTTGGATGCACTCACAGCGGAAGAGAAATCTTGGATAGCTCCGTTGGACTTTGTTGTGGATACGACACTTTCACAATATGCTAAGCTGCAGGAGATGGCAATGCATGGAATGGGTAGCTTCACAGAGGCGCAAGCGATCAAAGATGCAACTATGGCGCATTTTTCCCTGAAAAATATGAATGAAGAGAGCGTTCTTTATCATGTTAACGGAGCGTATCACTCGGATTATCATCAAAGTATTATTTGGTACATCAAACAAAATAAGCCTGATGCAAATGTCGTTTCAATAACTACAGTTTCGCAGGCTGATGTCAATAAGTTGGATGAGGAGAACAAAGGAAGAGCAGATTTCATTATCTGTGTCGATGAAAATATGACCAGTACACACTAAACTATGAGAACTTTATTATCTATCACGATGATATTTTGGGCAAGTCTGAGTTTTGCTCAAATTGAAATTTCAGAAGAAACACAGGAAGTCGAGGATGTAATACTTCCACTAGATACAAGGTACACGGAGGCTTATTTCCACGCGAATTGGTCATCAACTTCGAGAAAACTAATCGAGAATGATGCGCCATTCGGAGATACACTTGGAAATCGCATTTTCGAAGGGAAATTGAACCGATGGTCTTATGGCGTTGGATTTAGAAGTCGTTTGAATGATTATTTATCTTGGGAAGGTGGAATTTCATTGCTGCGCAATGGAGAAAGCTACTTGTATGAGGCAGCTGATACCATGTATTCGTATAACACGACGTATATTTACATTGGGATGCCAATCAAAGTCATGTTCACCTATGGACAACAGATCAGGGTTTATGCGGGAGGAGGAATATTGCCTCAGATGTTCGTTCAATACAGACAGGATCAGGAATGGTTAACCACGCTGGATTATCGCGAGAAAAATACCATTACAGCCAATAATGGGTACAATTCTTTTGTTTTCTCTCTTGTTTTTAATGCAGGGGTTCAAATGGATATCACAAAGAATATGGCAATGTATGTGATGCCTGAGTTCCGCTATCAGTTGACGAGTTCTTATGAAAAGCAAGATGACTTTAAACATTACGGCAGAGCACTTGGACTGAATCTAGGATTAACTTATAAACTCTAAAATGACGGTTAGAGAAATAACGAACCATCTCGAAAAGCTTGCGCCTTTAAGTACCCAAGAGAGCTACGATAATAGCGGTCTCATTGTAGGTTCTGGTAATGAAGAAGTGACTAATGTATTGGTTTCTCTGGATTGTACAGAGGACATCGTAGAAGAGGCGAGGTCAAAGCAATGCGAACTTATCATTGCACATCACCCGATTATATTTGGCGGCTTAAAAAAGCTGAATGGGAAGAACTATGTGGAGCGCACAGTGATCAAAGCGATCAAGTATGGAATAGCAATATATGCCATTCATACGAATCTGGACAATTACATCAAGGGTGTGAATTTTGAGATAGGAAATAGATTGGGCTTAACTAACCTTAAAGTATTGCGCCCTAAATCTAACGTCTTGAATAAGTTGGTGTTTTTCGTGCCATCGGAGAACAAATTGGCCGTTCTGGATGCGCTGTATGCCTCGGGTGCCGGTCGAATTGGGAATTATGGAGAGTGCAGTTTCTCCACGAAAGGTGAAGGGACATTCAAGCCGCTTGAAGGAGCTAATCCATACGAAGGAGAAGTTGGTAAAAGAGAATACGTCAACGAAGAAAGGGTGGAGGTATTAGTTCCGAGTCATCTTAAAGGTCAGGTGTATAGTGTATTAAACGAGACCCATCCATATGAAGAGGTAGCTCATGAATTTTACCCACTTGAAAATCAGGATCAGTACTTAGGGAGCGGGATGGTTGGTTCGTTGGGTTCAGCGGTCCCAACTCGTGAATTTTTACAACGTTTAAAGGAGACGTTTAACTGTGGAGTTGTCAGGCATACAAATATCCTGTCTGAGACCATTAGAACAGTAGCATTTTGTGGAGGTTCCGGGAGCTTTCTGTTGAAGGATGCCCTACGTGCAAACGCAGACATTTATATCACTGGTGATTTCAAGTATCATGAATTCTTTGATGCAGAGGGCAAGATCATTATCGCGGATATCGGACATTATGAAAGTGAGCAGTTCACTTCGGACAGAATAAAAGCAATTTTGATGGAAAAATTTTCTACCTTTGCGGTTCATTTAACTGAGGTAAATACAAACCCGATAAATTATTTTTAACAGTATGGCAAAGACTGCAAAGAAAAAAGAAGCTACTGTAGCTGAGAAGTTGGATAGCTTGTATCGTCTTCAACAGATTGATTCTGAGATAGACAGTATCAGAACGCTAAGAGGAGAATTGCCTCTAGAGGTTCAAGATCTTGAAGATGAAGTGGAGGGGTTGAATACGAGAATAGAGAAAATGCAGAATGAGATTGCCGAGTTAGATCAGGAGGTCTCAGATAGAAAAAATCAAAATAAAGACGCAGAAACAGCGATCGCAAAATACAAGGAGCAGCAAAATAACGTTAGAAATAACCGTGAGTTTGAATCTTTGGAGAAAGAGATTGAATTCCAGGAGCTGGAAATCAAATTGAACGAGAAGAAAAGCAAAGAGGCTAAGTTCAAGATCGAAAGCAAAAAAGAATTGTTGGACGCTGCTTTGGAAAGAAGAGGTCTAAGACAAGGTGACCTTGACTCTAAAAAGTCTGAGCTGGATGAGATCATCGCGGAAACCCAGGCACAGGAAGAAAAACTAGAAAATGATTCAGCTAAAGCATTGAAAGGGTTGGAGGATCGTCTTGCACAGGCTTACTCAAGACTTAGAAATAATGCGAAGAACGGATTGGCTGTGGTACCTGTTGATAGAGATGCATGTGGAGGATGTTTCAATAAGATCCCGCCTCAACGTCAGTTGGATATTCAGTCTAAAAAGAAAGTAATCGTATGTGAGCACTGTGGAAGAATTTTGGTTCCTTCACAAGAAGAAGCTTAAGACATACGCCATATAGAATTGAAAGCCGTCTCTGTTTTGAGACGGCTTTTCTTTGTAATTTAGAATCGTGAAATTCAGTGAATATAATATAGACAAGCGAATAAAGGAAAGACTTGAAGCGTTAGGTTTTAAGCGTCCAACCGATATTCAGTACAAGTCGATCTTTCCGATATTAAAGGGGGAAGACGTGTTTGCCGTTGCTCCTACTGGTACTGGTAAAACAGCGGCATTTGTCATTCCGGTACTGGATGCAATTCTAAGGGATAAAAAGCGCAATGGAATTTCTTGTTTGTGTATGGTTCCGACGCGCGAGTTAGCTGAACAGATCGCCAATGTATTCAATGAATTATCTGAAGGCGCTGCAGTCAAGGCATTTGCATTATTCGGCGGGGTTTCTCAGGACAAGCAAATTCAAAAGTTTAAATCTGGAGTGGATGTCTTGATCACAACTCCCGGACGAATGTTTGATCTTATTAGTCAAGGGCATTTGGACGTTTCACATGTGAAAACACTTGTCCTAGATGAGGCTGACCTGATGCTAGACCTTGGTTTTCAGAAGGATGTTTTGGATGTTTTACGTCACCTTCCGAAAAAGAAGCAAACCTTGTTTTTCTCAGCAACGATCAATAAAAAGGTAAAATCCTTGGCCTATACGGTTGGTAAAGATGCGATTCGTATTCAGATCTCTCCAAAAACGACTGTAGCAAGATCTGTAGAGCACGTTGTAGCCTTTGTCGATATGGATGATAAACGCTATTTTCTGGAGAATATCGTAAAAGAGAACGAAGATAGCAGGGTGCTTGTTTTTGTGCGAACACGTGTTAGAGCAGAGCGCGTTGTAAAAGCGATGGATAGAGTGGGGGTTGAAGCGGTTTTTATCCACGGAGATGTGGAGCAGAAGGACCGCTTTGCAATACTTGATTCATTTAAAAAGGGCGATCAGAAGGTTCTTGTTACTACCGATGTTGCGGCAAGAGGTATTGATATCCCGAATGTTGAGATCGTCGTGAATTATGACATTCCAGACAACGCAGAGAACTACGTTCACCGATGCGGTAGAACAGGACGAGGAACAAACACAGGGTTTGCTATTTCATTCTGCAGCGAAGGAGAACGTGAATTACTTGACGCAATCGAAGAATACACGGGCGAGCAGATCACTCATTACGAGTTGAGTAAAGGTGAGTACGAACAGATCAAATGGGATACCGAAGATACCTC
>JBMSGX010000021.1:0-18908 GCA_049416285.1 Crocinitomicaceae bacterium
ATGCATTCAATTCGGTGATTGCCTGAAAGGATTTTTGGATCTCAGATTCTTCTCCGCTTTTTAAAGCCTTATTGTAAGCCTTGACAGCTTGTAGCTCTGGAAGATCATGAGAGAATACCTCTTCTAGAACCGAATGAGTCGTTTTTAGCTGATCACTCTGTTGCATGTATGCAACGCGAATTCCATTGCGGAATACAATTCGACCGGCATCATACTGCTCCACATCAATGAGACATCGCAATAGGGTACTCTTTCCATTCCCGTTTTTGGCAACGATAGCTACCTTCTGCCCTTGATCTATACCGAAGGTCAGGTCCTTAAAAATTACACGTTCACCAAATGATTTGGTAAGTCCTTCAACGGAAAGAAAATTCATTTATCGTAGACGGTTAAGCGAATCCAGCAGCTTCTTATCGCGCTTTATGGCAACATTTGCCAGAAAGATAAAAGGGAATCCTAAAACGAATAACAGAAAGCCGATTCCCAATTCACGTGTTACGGATTCTGTGAATCGATCTTCACCCGTCATCATAACAAACAGAAGTGCAGCAATCGACAGCAAGTATAGTACAAGAATTCCGCGTCCGATCTTCAACTGAGTATCGAGCTTTTTATAAGACATGATGCACCAGAAGATCAGCAACACAAGAACTCCTGAGACGATATAGAATGGAAATCCTTCATGGTTGATTACATTCTCTTCCGCATCTACTGCTGTCCAACCAAATACTGAAAATACATATGTCATCGATTCTGCAGCAAAACTAAACACGGTCATACCGCTCGAAATGATCAATAGAAGTATCATTGAAATTGCAAGATATACACTTTGAATTCGTTGGATCATGTTTGAATTATTTGTCACAAAGATAAGGGATTCTGTGGCGTTTCGTTCTACATTGATTAATTTCACCTGAATACATTTATGTCCGCCATATGAAACGTATACAACTGTTTGAATTTGAGGATCAATCATGGTTTCCGGATGCATTGAGAATTTCTCTGACCCGACTCATCATGGTGCTTCACAGGTTGACTGGCTTAAGTCCGATCATCAAACGTGAACTAGATGACTTGATGCAAAAATCGAATCGACGAAAAGTTATCGATATGGGATCAGGAGCCGGCGGAGCAATGGAAGATGTTCATCAGCTATATGTTAAGAGCAATGAATCTATAGAGATCCTGCTTTCTGACCTGTATCCAAATCAAAAGACGATAGCACGCATTAATGCTCAAAATTATGCAGGACTAAAATATCACAACACCTCTGTGGATGCGGCTGAAACCAAGACAGTGCCAGACGGTATCCGTACAATGTTGAACAGTTTTCATCACATGCCTCCTGCAAAGGCGAAAGACATACTTCGATCAGCCAAGGAATCCAATCAACCAATCATGATCTACGAAATGGCAGAAAACAAAATCCCTTTGCTCCTCTGGTGGCTATTCCTACCTCTTTCCTTGGTTATCCTTGTTGTCATGGTATTATTCATGACTCCTTTTGTTCGTCCTTTAACACCGGTACAATTGCTGCTTACCTATATTATTCCAGTGATCCCTTTAACATACGCTTGGGATGGGCAAGCATCTTTACCTCGCATCTATACACTCGAGGATATTGATGTCCTTTTGGAAGATTTACGATCAGACGATTATGTTTGGGAGAAAGCTCCTGCACTCAATGAAAAGGGGAAAAAGCAAGGGTATTACTTGAAAGGATATCCGAAAACTGTCTAGAGTTGCGTCGCATTATTCTGCAGCAGCATATCCAACAGTGTAATTGCCACCATTGACTCAACAATCGGAACCGCTCTCGGCACGACGCAAGGATCATGTCTTCCCTTTCCTTCCAGGGTGACTTTATTACCTTTTTTATCTATAGATTCTTGTGACTTTAATAAAGTTGCCACAGGTTTAAAAGCAACACGCAATTCCAACGGCATACCGTTAGAAATACCACCAACAATACCCCCGGCATTATTGGTCTTTGTGGTTCCATCTTCATTGAAGAGGTCATTGTGTTCTGAACCAAGCTTTTCGATCGCGTCAAAGCCCGAACCGAATTCAACTCCTTTAACGGCATTGATAGAGAGAACGGCATGACCAAGAACAGCATGCAACTTATCAAATACAGGCTCACCAAGTCCAATTGGTAAACCATTCACAACACACTTAATTGCACCACCGACAGTATCTCCAGACTTTCTGATCTCCTTGATATATGCCACCATCTTTTCAGCCATGGCATTCGAAGGACATCTTACTTCATTGGTTTCAATCTCATTTGGATCAGGCTTACCTTCAAATTTGATATTACCCACCTGATCAACATATGTCAGGAAGGAAATACCCTTTGATTCTAAGATCTGCTTCGCTACAGCACCTGCAACTACGCGACAGGCCGTTTCTCTGGCAGATGACCTTCCTCCACCTCTATGATCTCTATGACCATATTTCTTCTGATACGTGAAATCTGCGTGAGATGGACGGAAATTGTCCTTCAGATGATCGTAATCTTTTGATTTGCTATCGCTGTTTCGAATAATGAATCCGATCGGTGTACCCGTTGTTCTTCCTTCGTAAATACCAGAAAGGATCTCAACTGTATCAGATTCTTTTCGCTGTGTTGTTATTGCAGACTGACCTGGCTTACGTCTGTCCAGTTCTGCTTGTATTAGCGCAACGTCGATCTCCTGATCAGCTGGAACGCCGTCAATAGTTCCTCCTATGGCAACACCGTGAGATTCTCCAAAAGTGGATAACCGAAAGATATGACCAAAGGATGAACCTGCCATTAATTACAAATTGTTTCTTCAGTTACTGCAAGGATCTTGCGTACCTCCTCCATTGTTGGAGCCTCCGCATATACTCTTAATACAGGTTCAGTACCGGAAGGCCTGATCATCACCCATCTGTCATCATCAAAGAAGTATTTGAATCCGTCAATTGTCTGAATATCTCTAACCTGGTATTCACCAAAAGATTTGTAAGCATCATTCTTACAATTCGCAACGATCTTAGATTTCAGTTGCTCAGTAATATGAAGGTCATTTCTCTCGAATTTGAAAGCTCCAACGATCTCATAAACCTCACTGATCAGATCATCCAATGTTTTTCCTGATTTAGCCATGAATTCCCAGATGATCAATCCCATCCAGATTCCATCTCTCTCTGGAATATGACCTTTCGTCGCGATTCCTCCTGATTCCTCTCCTCCAACTAGAACGTCTTCTTTCACCATGATTCCGGCGATGTATTTGAATCCGATCTTTACAACTTCATTCGTTAGGCCATAATGCTCGGCCATTCTTCCAACGCGAGGTGTACTGCTGAATGCTGTTGCTACCTTTCCTGATAATCCTTTGTATTTAGCGAGGTAGTGAACCAATAATAGGATAATATGGTGCGAGTCTATAAACTCTCCATGTCCATTGTATAATCCAATTCTGTCTGCATCACCATCTGTTGCTAATGCACAGTCAATATTTCCATCGTTCTTAATAAACGCTTCTAACTCTTTTAGGTTCTTTGCTATCGGTTCTGGAGCCTGTCCTTTGAATGATGGGTTGTGCTCACAATGCAATAACTTTACGTTTGGCAAAATTCTAGGAAGGACATTTTGCCCTGCTCCGTACATTGCGTCGTATACTAGATTCATCCCACTGTTTGTGATCGCATCAAGATCGAAATTCGCCTTCACATGATCCACGTACATCGTTTCGAGGTCTACTTTTTCAAGTAAAGGTGAATTAAGACTCAGATTTCCAAGAATCAATCCATGCTCATTCGGGATAATATCTTCTATCTCCTGAACCAATTCCGGTGCAAGTGGTCCTCCGTGCTCAGACTTCAGTTTATAACCGTTATATGATGGTGGGTTGTGGCTTGCCGTGATCACTACTCCTAGCGAACATCCAAGCTTCACAGCAGCCAACGAAACCATTGGTGTAGAAACAAATCCCTCAGCCATCTTAACCTTAATCCCTTGCTGTAAAAACACCTTTACAGCAGTCTCCATGAAAAGCTTACCTGCGAATCTGCAGTCATGACCAATTACAATACTCGGATCCTTATACTTTGATTTAACCCATTTTGCTGTAGCTAGAGATACCCTTGCTACGTTATCAACTGTATAACTTTCCGCGATAATTGCGCGCCATCCGTCTGTTCCGAATTTTATTTTTTCTGACAATGTGTTCGTTTTTAAAGAGATTGCAAATATAATGCTACCGAGGACATTATGCCACCTGGAAGGTGATTTTATAGAGGAGACCGTCGGGTTTATTCTGAATTTCCAATTCTGCATCAATTTGATCACAAAGTATCTCGATCAGAGATAATCCTAATCCTTCATCATTTTCATCGGGTTTCAACCCCGGACCATTGTCTCCGATAAGAAGTACAAAGTTATCAGCGTCTTGACTTAATTTAAGAATGAACTCTCCTCCTTCTGTCAAGGCATGTTTAAAAGAATTGCATGTTATCTCATTGAGAATAAGCCCGAGAGGAATGGACCTTTCCAATGAGAAATCCATATCCGTAATATCTATATCTATCTTCTTTTCTACTTTGTTGCTGACGTTGTACAAATTGAACAATGCATCTATCAAATTTTCAAAATATGATTTGATGCTAAGCGAATCCAAGTTTTCTCCCTGGTACATAAGTTCATGAACAGCCGCCATAGTTGACACACGATTCATACTCGTTTCCAGGTCTTTTCTGAACTTTTCACTTTTCGTTTTGCTGATCTGCAGACGTAGCAAACTGACGATGATCTGAAGATTGTTTTTAACCCTGTGATGTATTTCCTTTAAGAGTAACTCTTTCTGCTCTATAGATTTTCTTAGTTCTTCTTCGATTGCTTTACGCTTGAAGAAAACAGGTATTTCATAACTCTTCTTCCCATCAGATTCAACACTCTCTCCGAGGTACTCCTCAATCCTATCCGTTGGTGCCATGATGAATGTACAATGCTCAGCACCATGCGCTTCACACTCAACTTCAACAGTCGTAAGAGAAATCCCGAAACTCTCCTCACACCATCCTGCAGAATAACCCGAATTCATAATACAGACTGGTCGCTCAGCGCTTTTTTTTGCCTTGATCCAGGACTGTGCTTCAAATGAATTATGATGAATATATTTCAGGAAGTAATCCGAATTTGCCACGGGATTACTTTCCGGTAGAATTTCGACATTCGCCCAACCGGTAAAAGCAAAATGAACAGGTCCTGCTGATAGTTTTTGAATAGGATCATTTAACTTCAATTTCTTATGGAATGCTATTGCATCTCGTTTACCAAAAACCTTCGCATTGTCATACAAAAAGTTATTACCTATCTCAATGGCTTCGTTGGGTGGTTTATCACTGTATCTTTCCTTGATAAAATCAATAAAATCATACGAAAGCGAAGCAGAACGCAGTAAAACATAACGCTCTCCATCAACAGTTATTTCTCCGGATATTGGGTCTCGCTGGATCTCATTGAAGTGGTCTGCGACTTTTCTTTCGACATCCAAAAACATTGGCTGAATAGGCTCCGGAACAATCACAGACAAAGGGATGTCAGTCTTATAAAAAGCCTGACTTTTTAGAATCTTCAATTCACGCTCTAATTCATGGATTCTTTTGTTAATCTTATCCATATCCGTTAGAAGTTGTTGTTATTATCCAAGGTACGAAAAGAATAAAAAATGCCTCCGAAGAGGCATTTTGATTATTTCTTGAATTCCATGATCGTCTTCTCGATGATCGCTACACATTCAAGTAGCTGATCCTCCGTCATTACCAGTGGTGGTGCAAAACGGATTATGTTTCCATGTGTTGGTTTCGCTAATAATCCGTTTTCCTTTAATGCAACACACAAGTTCCAAGCTGTTTTGCTATCCGGTGTATCATTAACGATGATCGCATTCAACAATCCGCGACCTCTTACTTTAACTACTAGGTCAGTATTGTTGATGATGCGCTGCATTTCACTTCTGAACAACTCGCCCAATTTACGTGCCTTAGCAGCTAACTCTTCTTCTCTTACAACCTCTAAAGCAGCCACCGCAACTTTTGCAGCCACCGGGTTTCCTCCAAATGTAGAACCGTGCTGTCCTGGTTTGATAACCATCATTACGTCATCATTCGCCAGAACGGCAGACACTGGATAAGCCCCTCCTGAAAGTGCTTTTCCTAAGATCAGGATATCCGGCTGAGAATAAGTTGAAGCATCCTTCTCACATTTGTTTCCACAATTACAGTCTCCACAAACGGCAAGTAATGAGCCTGTTCTTGCAATTCCTGTTTGAACTTCGTCTGCAATAAACAATGCTCCCGCCTCCTTCGTTAATCTTCTCGCTTCAGAGATATAATTATTATCTGGAACAAAAACTCCAGCTTCACCTTGAATTGGCTCAACCAAGAATCCTGCAATATTTTCTTCTTTCAAAGCAGTCTCAAGTGCTGCAAGATCATTGTAAGGGATACGAATGAAACCTGGTGTATACGGGCCAAAGTTCTTATTGGCATCCGGATCATTTGAGAAAGAGATAATTGTAGTTGTTCTTCCGTGGAAGTTGTTATCACACACGATGATCTTTGCTTCATTTTCAGCAATACCATTCTTCTCGTATGCCCACTTTCTACAAAGCTTGATCGCAGTCTCAACTGCTTCCGCTCCTGTATTCATTGGAAGTACCTTGTCAAATCCAAAGTATTCCGTTACATATTTCTCGTAGGGTCCAAGTGCATCATTATAGAATGCACGTGAAGTCAATGTCAATGTTTTTGCCTGCTCGATCATTGCATTAACGATCTTCGGATGACAGTGTCCTTGGTTTACTGCAGAATAAGCAGAAAGGAAATCATAGTACTTTTTACCTTCTACGTCCCAAACGTGAACTCCTTCACCTTTAGCAATTACGACACCTAATGGATGATAGTTATGTGCTCCATACTTATCTTCCATTTCCATCAGCTCTTTCGAACTTAGTTTTTCCATAGTTGTATTCATGTTCTAATGATTAAAGTTACCCGTTCATCGCGGAGAACGGTTATCCTTTCCTGCTTCTTGGAGAGAAATCATCCGGTGCACAAATTTAAGACCTTAAAGAGACTTAATCAACCCCTTAGAATAACTTGGGCTGATCCTCGTCATCCATATCCCACTCAACAGTTGTGGACCCTCCTTCTTCACTTCCGGTTTCCAGAGTCTCCTCATTTGCCTGGTCTTCGTTGTTTGCGTCCTCCGGCCATGGCTCATCGCCTTCGATCTCATGTTCGAGAAGTATTTCCTTTACCTTCAGCTTCGTGAGTTGATTTCCTTGAGCTTTCATCCCTTTCACATCAATGAATTCTTCAAGCTCAACGACTTTATCCGGTAAATTCTTTGTTGCTTTCAATAACTTATTGAATACGATTCTGGCTTTTGGTTTGTATGCCGTTGAAACCACATCTAATTCAGAGCCCTCAGACTCAGAAATGAAGGAAACCCTCTTATCACTGGTAACTTCGCATAAGAAACGTTTCACGTAATGCATTTCTTTTTCGCCATCATAGTAAACTGCCGTGATGGGTCTGTCTGGATGCCATTTTTCGATATGAACCATGTCATCATCGAAGTGCATTGACAAATCAAACCCTGACAAACGATAGTCTCCGTTCTTATAAAGTGTCAACAACTTATCCTCCCCTTTGAATGATCCTAAGAATTTACCCCTATTATCATCATTCAAACGATGAACCACTGTATCATACCAGATCTTTCTCGCAGCTAATGTGGAACCTCTTACTTCTTTCTGAACGATCTTAGACACAATCTCTTTCGTAACACGATTACCTGATGCAGCTCTTCCCTTGATCAATAGATCACCCAGATCAATATCAAATTTCAAGCGTTTCAAATGTGGTCTTGGACGAAGGACTACCGTTATCACCTCACGCTCACCATTCGGATGCACGTTGAAATACAACAGTTTGGACCCTTTCGTTCCTTTTGTCAGATCGTACTCTTTATCGCGGGTAATTGAGTTGACATTGAAGCGCTTCATCATTGTTGCTCCACCCTTACCATCCTGGTAGATCATATGATAAACCGTTCGCTTGTCTCCTTTCTTCCAGACATTCGCGTAAATGATTCCTTTACCTACAAACTTCTTGTCAGCTACCTTCGTCACCATCATCTTACCGGAAGCAAAGAAGACTATGACATCAGATATATCTGAACAATCGGCAACATACTCTGCTTTCTTCAAGTTGTAGCCAATGAAGCCTTCCTCCATGTCCACATAAAGCTTTCTATTGGCTATGATCACTTTTTTCGCGTTGATAGAATCGAATACCTTGATCTCTGTTTTACGCTCTCTTCCTTCACCAAATTTCTTCTTGATCTCCTTAAAGTAATCCACGGCATAGTCGATCAAATTGGCAAGATTTTCCTTCACCTTCTCCATTTCCGCCTCGATCTTGGCGATGTTGTCATCTGCCTTATCAGAGTCGAAACGCGTAATACGTATCATTGGAATTTGCGTCAACCTATGCAAGTCTTCGTCCGCAATTTCTCTGATCAACTGCTTCTTGAAAGGCTTAAAGCGATCGTACAAATAACCGTAAAGCGATTCTTTATCCGAATAATTCTTGAAGTCGATATACATCTCCTCACGGATGAAGATCTTTTCTAGTGTGCTGAAATGCCATTGACGTTCCAATTCATCCAAACGAATCTCCAATTCGCGCTTTAGAAGCTCAACTGTATTATCTGTGTTCTTCTTGAGAATCTCAGAAACACCAAGAAATCTTGGCCTATCACCGTCGATTACTGATGAGTTCGGTGATATCGACACCTCACAATCCGTGAACGCATAAAGTGCATCTATCGTTTTGTCGGGAGATACACCCGTAGCAAGGTGAATAATTACTTCAGCTGTAGCCGCCGTATTATCCTCCACCTTTTTTATCTTAATCTTACCCTTGTCATTTGCTTTGAGAATAGAATCGATCAAAGATGTTGTTGTTCCGTGTGGAACTTCAGTAACAACTAATGTTTTATTATCCTCTTTCTTGATCTTCGCTCTCAACCTAATTTTCCCTCCTCTAAGGCCATCATTGTAGTTGCTGAAATCAGCCATTCCTCCATTGGGAAAGTCTGGAAGCAACTTGAAGCTTCTTCCTTTCAAATAGGCCACTGAGGCATCTATCAACTCGATAAAGTTATGTGGCATGATCTTACATGCCATACCAACCGCAATACCTTCAGCTCCCTGAGCAAGTAGCAAAGGAAATTTCAATGGTAATTGATCAGGCTCATCATTTCGACCATCATAACTCTTAAGCCAATTGGTGGTTTTAGCGTTGAAAGCAACATGTAACGCAAACTTTGAAAGTCTCGCCTCAATATAACGCGGTGCAGCAGCGCTGTCACCTGTCAATGTGTTACCCCAGTTTCCTTGACAATCGATCAAAAGGTCCTTTTGGCCCAGCTGAACCAGGGCATCCCCGATAGATGCATCACCATGTGGGTGATATTTCATGGTATTACCGATGATATTCGCCACCTTGTTATAACGCCCATCGTCCATCTCCTTCATAGAGTGAAGAATTCGTCGCTGTACAGGCTTTAGTCCATCGAACAGAGACGGTACGGCGCGTTCAAGGATCACATATGAAGCATAGTCCAGAAACCAATCCTCATACAATCCACTAACGGGTGTAATTTTATCATCCCCCCCCTCCTGCTCAGGAGTTAGGTCCATTTCTTCTTTATTTTCCTCGTCGCTCATTTACTGAACCAGTTTCTTTAGGATGCCTTATCTACCTCAATCTCCGCTTCTAGATCTTCAGGTTTCAAGTTTTCCTCGTTTCTTAGATTGTTAATGATGAATTCCTGACGTTCTTGTGTATTTTTCCCCATAAAATATGACAAGATCGTTTCAATGGAGGCCTCTTTCGTAAGCATAACAGGCTCCAGCTTCATATCCTCTCCAATGAAGTTCTTGAACTCATCAGGTGAGATCTCACCTAATCCCTTGAATCGCGTGATCTCCGCATTCTTACCAAGCTCTGCAATAGCATCAACACGCTCCTGATCTGTGTAACAATAGATCGTCTTCTTCTTATTTCTTACACGGAAAAGTGGCGTTTCGAGGATGTATACATGATTTCTCTTTACCAGATCAGGGAAGAACTGCAAGAAGAATGTCAACAGCAGCATGCGAATGTGCATTCCATCAACATCAGCATCAGTTGCAACTACAATCTTGTTGTAACGCAGGTTATCCATGTCATCTTCGATATCAAGTGCTGCCTGAATCAAATTGAATTCTTCGTTCTCGTAAACCACCTTCTTCGTTAGCCCATAGCTATTCAAAGGCTTACCTCGTAAAGAGAAGACTGCCTGTGTGTTTACATCTCGAGACTTGGTGATTGATCCACTCGCTGAATCTCCCTCTGTTATGAAAAGCGTTGTCTCCTCTCTTCGATCGTTTTTCACATCAGTTAAATGCACTCGACAGTCCCGTAATTTCTTATTATGAAGATTCGCCTTTTTGGCTCTTTCTCTCGCTATCTTACGAATACCAGAAAGCTCTTTACGTTCTTTTTCTGACTGCTTGATCTTCTTCTCAAGAATATCAACAACTTCAGGATTTCTATGAAGGAAGTTATCTAACTTCTCTTTCAGGAAATCATTTACGAAAGCACGCATCGATTTTCCTCCGGGCTCTATTTCCTGTGAACCAAGTTTTGTTTTCGTTTGCGATTCGAACACAGGTTCTATTACCTTCACCGCAATAGCAGCAACGATGGACTGGCGAATGTCAGATGATTCGTAATTCTTACCAAAGAAATCCTTGATCACCTTAGCAACAGACTCACGAAATGCACTTTGATGCGTCCCTCCCTGAGTCGTATGTTGACCATTTACAAATGAGTAATAATCCTCGCCGTATGTTCGACCGTGTGTGAAAGCCACCTCAATATCGGCCCCCTCCAGATGAATGATCGGGTATAACGGATCACCATCCATGTTATTCTCCAGTAAGTCCTTTAAACCGTTTTCTGATTTAAACGACTGACCATTGAACTTAATCGTCAACCCCCTGTTCAAGTAACAGTAGTTCCAGATCATTTTCTCAAGGTAAACCGTCTTGAAGTTGAACTTTTTGAAAACAGTTTCATCGGGAATGAACTCAACATAGGTTCCATTCTTTTCATCTGTCTTTTCTACAGCTGGATCTTCAATGATTTCTCCTCTTTCAAATACCGCCTGCTTTTTTTGACCATCTCGCACACTGTAAACCATAAAGTATGCAGAAAGCGCATTCACGGCCTTGGTACCCACACCATTTAGCCCTACTGACTTCTTAAACGCCTTGGAGTCGTATTTTCCTCCAGTGTTTATTTGAGAAACACAGTCAACAACCTTTCCGAGCGGAATTCCTCTACCATAATCACGAATACTTACCTTGCCATCTTTGATCTTGATATCAATACGTTTCCCATTTCCCATCACGAACTCATCGATACAGTTATCGACAACTTCTTTCACCAAAATATAGATCCCATCATCTGCTGCAGAACCGTCACCGAGCTTACCGATATACATACCGGGTCTTAGGCGTATGTGCTCCTTCCAGTCTAAGGATCTAATATTATCCTCCGTGTATTGATTTTCTGCCATTTATTAATTGATTTGGACAACTACCAAATATAACCAAGAAACGCCTGTAAATCAACGATTCAGGCGACAACTTATCCACGAAAACACGTTAAAAACAAGACTTATAAACGAAATTCGTCTCCATCTTCGGCTAAATGTGTTTCTGAAAACACCTTACGAGCTTCTATCAGATGATCCTCACCGGAATCAAAACGGGCGCTAAAATGTCCAATTAAAAGCTTTTTCACGCCAGCTTTAGCAGCAATATTCGCCGCCTGTGAAGCCGTAGAATGAAGCGTAGCCCTTGCTCTATCCAGGTACTTCTCGGTAAAGGTTGCCTCATGATATAAGAGATCGACTCCTTCAATATCTCCAACGATATCTGGAAAATAAGCCGTATCCGAACAAAAGGCATATACTTTGGCGTCTGGCGCGGACTCAGTGTAATCACTCGACCTCAACACTATCCCCTCTTCAGTTTCCACATCTAGTCCTTTTTTCAGCAGATGATAATGTTGCAACAGCACATTATCCTTTTCCACTTTACTCTTGATCAGTTTCGCTTCTTTTTGCTTTTCTGTGATTGTGAATCCGTGCGTAGGGATCTTGTGCTTTAAAGGAAAACAACGAATACAGATCTTATCATCTTCAAAAAGAACTTGGCGGGATTTCGGTTCTATCTCATTGAAATGGATATCGTAACCAAACCTTCCATTTCCATGCTTCATCTGGATCTCCACGATCTCTTTTAATCCTACAGGGCAATAAATTACAAGGGATTTAACTCTACCAAGGAGATGCATCGTACTTAACAAACCCATCAATCCGAAATAGTGATCACCATGTAAATGAGAAATGAGAATGATGTCCAGCTTTTGGAACTTTACACCGTATTTTCGCATTTGCATTTGTGTGCCCTCGCCACAATCGATCAGGATATTACGACTACTGCAATGTACATGCTGAGAAGTAGGATTCCGACGCGATGTTGGAACCGCCGAACCACTTCCAAGAATTTGAACACTAAAACTCACGAATTAAATAAGCGCCAAGGCCTCTTTTTCATTAGACGCAATAGAGAGAACTCTATCTAACTGAGCAATCTGAATTAACTTCTCAACATTTGGTTGCAATCCACACAAAATGAATTTTCCATTTGTGTCTTTACACATTCTGTTAGCCACAAGAATCGCAGACAAACCAGAAGAATCACAATACTTGCACTTTGACATGTCAATCACAATGTTGTTCACATTGTTTTTATTCAACAAAACCAATTCTGATTTCAGATCAGGCGCGTTCGCAGCGTTCAACTTCTGCGCATTTACCTTGATTACTGCAGTATCGTTTTCGTGTTGAATTGCAAAGTCCATTAGTCAAGTGTTGTTTCTATCAAATGTAATTATTTTTTGTTAGCGTTTAATTTTTGAAGCCAACAAATAGATGACAGCCATTCTAACCGCTACACCATTCTCAACTTGTTGAAGAATGATCGACTGCTTTGAATCAGCAACATCACTTGTGATCTCTACTCCTCTGTTGATCGGACCAGGGTGCATCACAACGATCTCTTTATTGAGGTCATCCAGCAATTGTTTCGTTAATCCGAACTGCATTGAGTATTCTCTGAGTGATGGGAAGTACTTAATATCCTGTCTTTCCAATTGAATCCTTAGCATGTTAGCGACATCACACCACTCCAATGCTTTGCGCAAGTTATGCTCCACTTTCACTCCCAGCTGATCAATGTATTTTGGAATAAGCGTAGTAGGCCCGCAAACCATTACTTCAGCACCTAACTTTTGCAGACAGTATATATTCGAAAGTGCCACGCGCGAATGAAGTATATCTCCCACGATCACGACCTTCTTTCCCTTAACATCTCCTAGCTTTTCTCTGATCGAATATGCATCGAGTAATGCCTGTGTTGGGTGCTCATGAGTACCGTCTCCTGCATTTACAACGCGGGCATTCACATTTTCAGATAAGAACTTAGCTGCTCCCGGATTTGGGTGTCTCATCACAACCATGTCCACTTTCATTGAGAGGATGTTGTTCACTGTATCAATTAGCGTCTCTCCTTTCTTCACGGAGCTGCTAGCCGCAGAAAAATTTACAGTGTCTGCTGAGAGTCTTTTTTCCGCAAGTTCGAATGAAAGTCTTGTTCGTGTAGAATTTTCAAAGAAAAGATTAGCAATCGTAATATCTCGTAATGAAGGAACTTTTTTAATCGGTCGGTTGATCACCTCCTTGAAACTATCAGCTGTTTTAAAAATGAGTTGAATGTCATTTTCTGTCAGATCCTTGATCCCAATTAGATGATCTACGCTTAAGCTATCCATTCGATTCAGGTGTATATAACTTTACTTTATCTTCTCCTTCAATTTCTTTCCATTCAACCGATACCCGCTCAGACTTGAGTGTATCAACAGTGATCCCGACATAATCTGCCTGGATCGGAAGATCTCTTTTAAATCTTCTATCTACAAAACAAAGTAACTCAACTTTAGCTGGCCGACCGAACGCCAACAATGCATCAAGCCCAGAACGGATCGTTCGTCCAGTATAAAGAACATCGTCCACAAGCACTACTTTTTTATTCTCGATGGAGAAATCAATATTCGTCACACTTGGGATCAATGGTGTTTCTCTTCTTCTAAAATCATCTCTATGGAAAGTTACGTCCAGATTACCGCATACCACTTCAACACCAAGTATCTTTTCTAGCGTACTTTTCAAACGCGTAAGCACATTAACTCCTCGAGGCTGCAACCCAATCAGGACGGTGTTCTCAAAATTGTTGTGGGATTCGATCAATTGATAACAAAGGCGATCGATAGTCAACTCAAAGTGGGTAGAATTCAGAATGACTTGCCTTTCCATTGACACAAAGATAAAAGTATTTCCATTGCGTTTTTCAACGTGAAGAAAATATTTCGAATCGATCAATATTTGAAGTCAACATTTGAATCAGCAAAGACAACTGTTGAAACAAATCACGAGAATTAAATGAAAGAAAGGACGTAACTTCAACTACAAGTTGGTTTTAATAGTTTCATCATTGAAAATTCGTTTGAATTTCCAGTTGCCGGTCCTTCCCTACTACTTATGGTTTTTGGTAATCTAAAATGGAAGGATCGGCTTTTTTAATTACCTCCTTTTTTTTTGACGTTGTAACCCATTCCAGATAAAATGTCCGCCACTTTATCTTTAAAGCTTCCCTGAATCAGAATCTCTCCATCTTTGGCAGTACCTCCCACGCCGCACTTCGACTTTAGTATCTTTCCGAGGTCTTTCAGATCTTCATCAGTTCCAACAAAACCCTCCACAAGCGTCACTTCTTTACCTGCTCTTTTTTTTCTATCAATGGAAACGTACAAGTTCTGATCTTCAGGATCGCGAGTTTCTTCGGACTGATCTTCATCGTATTCAAATTCAAAGTCAGGATTGGTCGAGTAAACGATATACTTTTTATTCTTTTTTCCCATGAATTATTGAATTATTTCTTAGGACATTTTTTACAATATACCCCTTTCTTCTTGTACTTCTTGCAACATTTCTTCTTCTTGCCGCAACAACCTTCAAAGGTGCAATCACGCTCGAATTCATTCGCAGGAAGAAACTTTATTGAAATCATCTATTTAGAATAATTCTAAACAAAGATATGTATTTTTCTAATCAGCCAAAATAAGTAGCGATAATTTCGAAGGTGTTTGCATGAGCATTAACTATGTCACGAACATCACGACTGTATCCTCCCCCCATCGTGCAGACAACAGGCAAACCAAGATCATGCGTAAATTCTGCAACCATTTGATCTCTTCTGCGACACCCCTGTATGGAGAGACCTAACCTCCCCAGCTTATCTGTAGAAAGTATATCTACCCCTGACTGAAAGAATACAAAATCGGGATTAAACTGATCTTTTACCTTGATCAAACTCGTCTCAAGCAAATTCAAATATTCCGAATCATTTATACCATCTTCTAACTCAACATCTAGATCGGAAATTTCCTTTTTTAAAGGATAGTTGTTTTTGCCATGCATGCTAAATGTGAAGACCTCTTCTCTTTCTTTAAATATCTCTGCTGTTCCATTCCCCTGATGTACATCAAGATCTACGATCAACACTTTCTTAACATCCGTATGTTTCAATAACCAATTTGCCGCAATAGCCTGATCGTTCAACAAACAAAATCCTTCTCCCTTATCCGTATAGGCATGATGTGTTCCTCCAGCAATATTTAAGGCTGCGCCGTTTTCTAAAGCGAACTGCGCGCACCTCCTCGTCCCCTCCATAATGAGAAACTCTCGCTCGATCAATTGTTTTGAATGCTGAAATCCGGAAACTCGTTGTTCGCGAGGGCTGAGTTCTAAGTTCTTTAATCGATCCACATAGCTTGCTAAATGTACATCCGTTAGATACTCATCTTTCAGAATTGCCGGTTCGATCTCGTTTCCTTCAATGATCCCAGAATGTTTCAACTGCTCGTAAAGCAAAGAGTACTTTTCCATCGGAAATTTATGTCCATCCGGAAGAGGATGAACATATTCAACAGCGTATGCGACACCTATCATTGTCTTTTAACGTCGATGCAAAAGTTGAATAATGACTTTGAATCAGATACTTTATGAAGAGAATAATTGATCTCCGAACCTGATTTCAAACGAGTTGTCACAAAACCTAATCCAGCCCCCTTCGATTGTGACATGAAGTCCCTGCGAAGAATATCGAGGTAAGTCTGCTTAAGATCCTCCATTGAACACTTATTGATATGTGCAAGATAGTCCTCGAGCTTTTCTTGCACCTCATCTTCAATAAGATTAGCCATGCGTAAATGATACTTATCTTCGTAGCGCGTGATCAATAAAAATGCAACCTGCCGATCAAATTCATCTTTTCTTCCGTGAATTCTAACATTCTGTAACCCTTCAATTAAGATTGAAAACAACCTTCTGATAACAGGTCGTTTATCACCGTGAGATACGAGCAGATTTTCAAACTCATTTGTTAGTGTGTAAATAAATCCCTGCGAAAACCCTCCGAAATGAGCGGCAATTACCTTACCATTCATTTGTGGATCTCGCGCCTCATCTTGGTGAAGCTGGAATATTTCACGCACCTTATGTGCTATCTCTCCCTTCGCTTCGATCATGAACACTAATCGATAATGATTGAAACTGAGCCTGTAAATACCACTCCTGAACCGTCATTTGAGTCGATCACATAATAATACGAACCAACCGGTAACGCGTCACCGTTGTAAGTTCCATCCCAACGGTTCTGATCATAAGGGGCTGAAGGTGTGCTCAAATGCTCGAATAGCATGTTACCCCATCTATTGTAGATACGCACAATATTTTCAGGGTAATTCGCGTCAAGATCACGGATCTCCCATGTATCGTTGTTCAAGTCATTATTTGGTGTAAATGCCGTTGAAACTTCAACATCAGTAGAGCAATCAGAAGAAGTTATAGACTGAATCTGTGTATCAGAACATACCCCCGTTGTTGTGTAACTGATTATATAAATACTGTTAAAGTCTCCTCCTGTCACTTCTCCACTAGTAGCATCTATCGAAGCGGCGTCTGTTGGCGTAACATCAAATGTGAATGTTCCTCCAACTGTTCCAGTAACACTTGCCGTTGCTCCATCACACGTCGGTGTAAGCGTAAAGCCAGCATCATCTTGAACCAATGAAGTTACCGTTTGCGTTGAACTATCCGCACACGCACCTACCGTTGCATATTCTACATCATAGATCACTCCACCAGTACTTCCTGTAATTGCTCCTGTTGCAGGATCAATCGTCGCAGCATCCGATGGCGTTGTATTAAACGTAAATGTTCCTCCAGTCGTCCCTGTAACTGTCGCTGTCGCTCCATCACAAGTAGCTGTTAGGGTGAAGGAAGGGTCATCACTTGTCGAAGCTGTCACCGTCTGACTACTCGAATTAGGACAAGAACCATTCGTTGTATACAACACATCATATGTCGCACCAGGCGTACCTGCTGTAATCGTCCCTGTTCCCGCATCGATAATCGCTGCATCTCCAGGAGCTGTATTAAAGCTAAATGTTCCTCCCGTCAATCCTATTACAGTAGCTGAACCTCCTTCACAAGTTGGTGTCAATGTAAATGAAGCATCATCAAGAGGATTAACAGTAACGTTCACTGCTCCCACTGATGTACACGCTGAGGCATCAAGCTGAATGTAATAAGTTCCTGAAGTTGATATCGAAGTTTCATTGGTCAATGCAACAGTTGCTGATATATCTGTCCAGTAGGTCAGTGTCCCTGCATCTGAACCTGCTGTTACCGCGGCAGTTGTCAGATCAATTGTTGAAGGGTCACAAACAGCAGCAGGATCTGTAATAACAAGATTCGGTTGTGGATTCACAACCGCGTTTACTGCAGCTGTATCCGTACACGAACCATCATCGAGTACAATGTAGTATGTTCCTGTTCCCACTGTTGCAGGGTTCGAAACTACCGTCGTTGCGTTTGCATCAGTGTAGTAACTCAATGTTCCCGCTGTAGAGCCCGCAGTTACCGCAGCATCTGTAATATCTACCATTGACGGCGCACAAACTGCAGCTGGATCAGTAATTGACAACGTCGGTTGCACATTCACCGTTGCATTTACGGCCGCCGTATCAGAGCATATTCCATCATCAAGTACAATATAATACGTTCCTGTTCCCACTGTTGAAGGGTTTGAAAGTACCGACGTTGCATTCGCGTCTGTATAGTAACTTAATGCTCCAGCAGTAGAACCAGCTGTAACTGATGTCTGCGTCAGATCCACCGTTGATGGACTACAAACAGCAGCAGGATCATTAATAACAAGGATTGGTTGAGCATTCACTACAACGTTTACTGGAGCAATATTTGGACAGCTTCCATTATCCAACTGAATGAAATATACACCAGAAAATGTAATACTTGTCGGGTCTGCAATTGGCGTAGAAGCCGCATTATCCGACCAATATGTGAGTGTTCCCGGATCACTTCCAGCTATAACCGCTGGGTCTGTTATATCTACAATTCCACCAGAACAGATTGGAGCTGGATCATTAATCGTAAGGTATGGTGCAGCCCCATCTGTAAGAGTCACTGAAGGCATATTTGATCCACAACCAGTTGCATCATCGATAAATGAAACTGTGTATGTACCAGCCGATAATCCAGTAAATGCATAAGGCAATCCTGTTGTAAATGAGTTTGTAGTAGATCCGTCATCAATCGTCAGTAGACCTGA
>JBMSGX010000022.1:0-18688 GCA_049416285.1 Crocinitomicaceae bacterium
ACAAAAGCAAAAATGGGCAACTATGATGGCGCGCTTGCATCTTACAACAGAGCGATCTCCGTTGATGCTAAGTTTCACCTGGCTTACAATAACCGAGGTGTTCTTCAAATGGACAAAGGACGTTTAGATGATGCTGAAAAGGATTTCAAAAAAGCATTGGATCTGAAATCTAACTACTCAGCTGCGGCTTCAAACCTTAGTGGTGTTTACTTCAAAAAGAAAGAATACAAGACAGCACTTGATTGGGCGAATAAAGCAGTAAAAATGGACAAGGATAATGCTGCTGCCTATGTCAACCGTGGAATGGCTAAAGAAATGACACGTGACATGGTTGGAGCATGTGAGGACTGGCACACTGCGAAAGAACTAGGGTCTGAAACAGGTAAAAATTACTACTCCGGAAATTGCGGATTTTAAGAATTAGAAAGACATGAAGAACTTTACAATAACATTAGTAACGATTCTACTTGCCGCAACCGGAATGGCTCAGAATGTAGAATTTAAAAGTGCGAACTTTAAGGACGACAAGGATGGTTTCAAAGCGGCAACGGAAGCTATCAAAAAAGGTGATGAATATTTCGAACTGGGAAATACAGCGGTATTTGAGGTAAAGAGCCCAGGATTGAATTACGAACTTGCTTTGATCGAGTATGACAAAGCACAGAAATTCAACCCAAACAACGGAGAACTGAACTTCAAAATAGGTGTATGTTACGCGAATTCGCCGTACAAGGAAAAATCAATCTCATACTTATACAAAGCATTTGAATTAGACCCAGAGTGCGATCCATTTATGAACTTTTACTATGGATATGCACAGCAATTAGACGGAAAGTTCTTTGATGCGATCAAATCGTATGAAAAATTCGAAGCGGACTACAAAAAGGCAGACAATTTCTCCAAGTTCGTTTCAAAAAGAAAAAAGGAGTGCCGTACAGCACAGACATCAATTTCAGAACCTATCCGTGCATGGGTAGATAACGTTCCGGAGTTGAATACAGCGTATAACGACTTTGCCCCATCTATCTCAACAGACGGAGGTGAGATCGTATTCACTTCTGACAGACCAAATGGAAATCAGGCAAATGCTGCGGGTTCTTATGATAAAGACATCTATTCAAGCTCTATCTACGACGGGAAATGGTCCGCTCCCAAGGGAGTAAAAGGTGTTAATACGCCTACGGATGACATCTCGAACAACATCAGCTATGACGGTACAAAAATGCTGATGCACAGAGAAGAGGACGGCCAGTTCGACATCTTTGAAAGTAGATTGGTAGGTGCAGACTGGACATCTCCTGAAAAGGTGCATTTCCAGATCTCGTCAGCAAAAGCAAATGAGAGATACGCTTCATACAGTCCGGGAGGATGGAGTATTTTCTTCGGGCGTGACAATGCGAATCGTTCAAACGGATATGATATCATGTTCAGCTCAATGCAGAGTAAGCTACAAAAGAATTACATGGCTGCTCAAATGATCACCAGCGTGAATTCTCGCTTCAATGACGGACCAATCTATATCCATATTGATGATGAGACAATGTACATTGCCTCTGAAGGTGAAGGGTCACTCGGAGGATACGATATTTTTGTTTCGAAAAAGTCTCATGGAACTTGGTCTAAACCAGAGAACCTTGGTTACCCGATCAATACGCCGTATGATGATTTCTTCTTTGCGGGAACAGCGAATGGTAAGTATGCCTACATTGCTTCTAACCGAGAAGGCGGCAAAGGTGGTTATGACATTTACAAAGTGACTTTCTGGGGTCCTGAAAAGAATCCAGTTACAGCAACAGAAGATTATCTATTAGCATCTATCGTGAACCCAATGAAGGATAATTCGATCGAAGCGACTGTTGATGTTAATAAGAAGTCATTCACCGTATTTAAAGGTAAAACTATTGATGCGTTGACAAGAAAAGCGGTTGAAGCAAATATCGAGATCACGGACAACGCAACAGGTAAAGTGATCGAAACATTCACGACAAACAGTGCTACCGGTAAATTTATCATCACACTTGCGAGTGGAAAGAACTACGGTATTGCGGTGAAAGCAGAAGGATACTTATTCCACTCTGAAAACTTTGATATTCCGACAGGAGCCGCAGACAACTTGGTTGATAAGATCATTGAATTGAAGAACATTGCTGTGGGTAGCAAGATCGCATTGAGAAACATTTTCTTCGACACAGGAAAATCAACATTGCGTTCAGAATCGAATGCCGAGCTTGACAGATTAGTAAAACTGATGAAAGATGTTTCGAGTTTAAACATTGAGATCAGTGGTCACACAGATAACACAGGTTCAGCAACACTCAATGAGTCTCTTTCTCAGGACAGAGCGCAAGCGGTAGTTAATTACCTTACATCAAAAGGGATTGCTGCTAGTCGAATGACTGCAAAAGGATACGGAGCTAGTAAACCGATCGCTACGAACAACACAGCAGACGGAAGACAGCAAAACCGCCGAACCGAATTTGAAATTCTAAAGAACTAATTTAAAGCGGGGTTTCACCCCGCTTTCTTTTTAGCACCATGAATACAGTAACAAAAGATCACTTTGACTTCTTTCAATCCTTCCTGGGAGATCGGGCTATTGCAGATGCGGGATCATTGGAGAAATACGGACATGATGAGACGGAAGACATCCTGGTAATGCCCGGTGTCGTTTTAAAACCCGAAACCACTAAGGAGGTTTCGGAGATTCTAAGGTACTGTAACGAACAGTTATTACCCGTAACTCCATCAGGCGCAAGAACCGGACTCAGCGGAGGAGCAATACCTCTCAAAGGAGGTGTAGTCTTGAGCATGGAGAAATTTAACAGGATCTTATCCATTGATACTGACAACTTCCAGGTAATCACAGAACCGGGCGTTATCACTCAAGTTCTGCAAGAGACCGTAAAAGAGAAAGGCCTCTTCTACCCCCCTGACCCCGCAAGTAAAGGAAGCTGTTTTATTGGTGGAAATATTTCAGAAAACTCAGGAGGACCAAAGGCGGTAAAATATGGCGTAACGGCTGATTATGTTCTAAATCTGGAAGTTGTTTTACCTACGGGCGAGATCATCTGGACTGGAGCAAACACATTAAAGAACTCAACGGGATATAACCTGACTCAATTGATCGTAGGGTCTGAAGGAACGCTTGCAGTCGTCACTAAGATCGTTTTAAAGCTTATTCCGCATCCAACTGACGATCTACTCATGCTCGTTCCTTTTCGCAAAGCAGAGGAAGCTTGCGCAGCTGTTGCAGAGATCTTTAAAAAGGGAATCACTCCAAGTGGACTGGAATTCATGGAAAGGGATGCGCTCTTATGGACATTAGATCACTTAGGTGAATCAACAGTGAATGTAAAGGATGATCACGCAGCTCATTTACTCATAGAAGTTGATGGATTCGATACCTCTCCACTTATGGAAGATTGCCAAACAATCATGGAAGTTGTTGAGCAATATGATATTGATGAGATCTTATTCGCAGACAGTTCGGCACAGAAAGATGCCCTTTGGAAGCTGCGCAGAACGGTTGGAGAAGCTGTGAAGGCGAATTCGATCTATAAAGAGGAAGATACGGTTGTTCCGCGTTTCCAGCTGCCACAGTTATTGACTATGGTAAAGACAATCGGCGATAAATATGGATTTAAGTCAGTATGCTACGGACATGCCGGTGACGGTAATTTACATGTAAACATCATCAAAGGAGACCTCTCCGACGAACAATGGAATGATGAACTTCCGATCGCTATTCGTGAGCTGTTTGAAGAAGTGGTAAAAATGGGCGGAACCCTTTCAGGGGAGCACGGTATCGGATTGGTTCAAAAACAATACATGGACATCCCATTCAAGCCTGTTTCACTTGATCTGATGCGCTCAATAAAAGGAGTATTTGATCCAAATAAAATTTTGAATCCGGATAAGATCTTCTAGTTATTCATGAAGTTCATATCTCCGGACTTCATTTGCTTGTACGCCCTGCTCAAGAAGGCAAGCATCATACGCATCGCGTCAAAAGCTTCTTCGGTTTCTGAGGTAATCTCTTTTTTCTGTAAACGCAATAAAAGCTTCATATACATAGCGTGCAATGCGATCTCAATGTGATTCATTTCTTTGAGGTTGGATCTCTCCTTGAACTCATCAATAAATGGGATCGCACGGTCAACAACACCTTTGTATTTTCCATCCTCAGATGCGTTGAGCATGGTGTTATGCAGATAAGAAAGTTCAACAAGAATCTCTTTGATCTCAAGGATGTGTCCAGACTTTTGCAGTTGCTGTGACCTCATTTGTCTGATTAGATCTGCATACCATTTACGGTTGGCCTCCAGGAAGGAATCATCCGGAAGCTGTGGCTTCACAAATGTTTCCATAATTCTGTCTAGATCAAATTCTGTCGAGCGCACCAGGTCCTCAATCTGGTACATCAACAAAATGTACTCTGCAATATTCTCTTGCCTCTTTTGCTCTGCAATAAGCATCTTACTTCTCCTCGATTAGTTCTCCTTGAAATTCGTCTTGTCTTTCATTAAGATAAGCCGTGAACTCTTTCGTAACATCCATGTTCGGTTCGATATAATTGATCGGAGCCATTGGCGAGTAGATCAAAAGGATATCAATATTGTTTTTCTCACAGAACTCTTTTGAGAAAAGCTTCACACGATTATTGATCGTATTCATCTTATCTATGGCCTCTCTCTCTATCTTCCCTCCTTCTTCCTGCTGATATTGCATTAAACTTGCCTCTCTCTTTTGGATTGTCTGTTGTACCTGCATTAGGTCGTTTTGACTCAAAAGTCCAGATTGGTTCTTACGCTCTTGTTGAACAACATAATCCTGAAGACTTTTTGTTCTCCTTTCGATCTCTTTTTGAAATGTCATCTGCTTTTGCTTAATCAATGAATCTTCCATACGGAAATATTCAAAGTGTGCAGATACAGAATCCTGATCATAAAATGCGATCTTCAGCTCTCCCGCCTTTCTTGCCTCTACCTTTGGCTCAGTGCTCACTTCTTCTTTCTGTCCTCCACCGCAAGCAGCAAGCAATGCGATCAATCCAATTCCTAATACCTTTTTCATATGTTGTTTTTCTGTTTGAACGATCTTTCCCAATCCGATCGCATTTCAATAAATCTCTTTAACGCATTAGACAGGAGCTCAGTGCTTATCATGCGCTCAAGCTCATCTAAACCATGTACATCGAGTTCTGAGATCTTATAAACCTGCTCAAATTGTCCCAACTCGATCTTCACAATGTACTTGCTGTTGTAGTTATGAATTTGAATCTTGTAACGTTCGTGCGGTATATCTTTTACTAATCTCATGCGCCGCAAAATTAAGAGAAATAAGGGTATAAAAAAAGCATCACGAAGGATGCTTTCAATATCAGTATGTGTCTGCGTCAATTAAGCGATAGCTAACACTTCTTCACATTCTACGAATTCGAATGGCACGCGTACCATGTAAGCCAGATCCTGACCAACTTCGAACATATCTTCATCCGAGCTCCTATAAAGCCATTGTACATTAACAACATTGCCATTATCAGCAAGTTCATTCAATTTATACAACAGCACTAAAATTCTTTTAGACGAGGAAATATTAAAGTAATCCAAGTCGATTTGAAAAACCGTCTTATCACACGGTGTCAAAAGATACGATTCAAACCAGTTGAGAATTGGAAGCCAAAAATCGTCTGCGTTATCAGGAATTGCTCTTCCCTTTATTTGCATCAGACCAGTTTTGGGATCGAAATCTATATGAGGTGTCTGAACCGTAGCTTCAAGAAAAAGATTCTCCATAGCCACGTTTTTAACTTCTATGCAATTTGGGAAAAAAAAGCGTTGAATTCAGGAATTTTCTACCAACCCAAAAAATCCGTAGATGAATTTGTAGATTGAGGAGATGAATACAAATGTTCAACAGAAGTACCATTTTAATCAACAAAAGACACATTTTACTCAAACATAGCATAACAAAACAGGAATGATTGAAACCAGATTGCCACTTCATTTTGTTGAAGCGACAATATTTGTTCTACTTTTATTTCACGAATGGAATTACACGAGAAATACAAAATTTTAAAGCCACTTGGTGATCAAAAGGTCCGAAAATTTGGATCGGTATTTCTTGTTGAAGAAAAGGCTAGTGGCAACAGAGCTGTTTTAAAAGCTGTCAATAAAAACGCTGTCAAACCAATTGCGGTGAAGCAACTTCGGAATGAATCCACTTTCAATTTCTCTAATCCTTTATTACCTCAGGTGCTGGATCTTACTGAAACTGAAACCGAGCTCCTACTTGTGACCGGATTTAAAAGAGGCGTTCCGATAAACACCTTCTGGAAAGGTTTGAAGAGAAAAGAAAGAAACTTATTCCTTCATCAATTCCTGAAAGAATTTGAGAAGGTATACGCTGAACTTCGAGAATTGAATATCGCACACTGTGATATCAAACCCAGTAATATTCTAATTGAACGAATTGATGATAAGCTCAACGTATCTCTGATCGACTTTGGATTAGCCTTACGGAAGGACGAATTAGATCAAAGGGATCTTGTATTTCCTTTAGGTTTTGCCGCTCCTGAACTTCTGTTAAATGAGTTAGACCTCATCGATGAGCGCACCGACATTTTCGCGATGGGTATTTTGATCTGGAGACTTTACACAAATGAGCTTCCTTTGGCCCATCCGAACCCTAGCATCTTTACAAACCTGCAGCTTACACACCCACTTCCGGAACACTCATCCATTCCTAGAGACGTATTCAAAGTACTCGCAAAAATGTGCGGGAAACATCAATTCAAACTGCCACCGAATAAATTAGCCGCAGAAGAAAGAAAACATCTATTAAGAGAAGGAATGAATCAACGATTCAATCACTTTAATGAAGTAATTGCCGAGTTTGAGGCTCTAAAAGAAAAAGGCTCCTGGTGGCCTTTTACCACATGAAGTCTTTTCTATACCCCATGTTGAATGCAAACAACAGTTGACGGAACATTCCTCCGTAAACACGATCGTTACTTGGCTGACCAAGGATCAAATAGTTCACACCCAGGTCTAAATAGAATGTCCCGTAAGGAGCCATTGTATACTTGACCCCTCCTCCTAGACCGAACCCTAGACTGAAAATAGACCCTTCAGCGTAATAGGTATTTGGTTCTGAGATCTGGAAGTTCACTTCATCATAAGGATCATAGTCTAGCGTAACCTTATTGAAGATCACCATTAGGTTAGAACCACCATATGCTGCAAAACCATAATCAAATCCGTTTCCAAGATAATATCTCGTACCACCTTCGATGATATGATAATTCATTTTAGGCGTAGCACCAATGTACTCCCCGAACTGAGTTGACATAGGGTCCCTTGGCTCAATATAGATCGCGTAATCTTGAGGCGTGATAACATCTACAGCCGCATTGCTAAAATTGTGTGTGTATCTCCCATAGATCGACACTGCATCATCTCTGGGAATCTCAAGTCCAATATGAAAGCCTCCGTATGGCTTTTCCGGTGAAAATGTCTTCAACATATTCAATCCTCCCATAACGCTCACCTGTGCTGAAGCGCCCAAGGAGATCAAAAATGCTATTAGTGTCAGTAAATTTTTCATATCGTTGACCATTTAGGTTTCTCTTTTTTTATCTTATCAAAAATCGGGCAACTTTTTTCATGTGCCCCGGGGAGATATCCCGTACTAACTAAGAACTCGTTAACAATCTCTCCTCCTACAAATTTAAACGTCTTTTTGAACAATTTAGTCCATTCCTGACGATCTAATGGATGATGTTTATCTAACCACCCCTGGAATGATCCATATTCACTGCGCAAATCCTTTATTTTATTCGCGTTGTGAATTGCAGCATTCACTTTCAGTTTATTACGGATAATAGATGCGTCGTTCAATAGCCTTTCTCTATCTTCTAATCCATAATTAGCGATCTTATCAATCGAAAAATCGTCATAAGCCTTTCGAAATCCCGACTCCTTTTTCAAGATCGTTTCCCAAGAAAGACCTGCCTGATTAATTTCAAGGATCAACCTACCGAATAATTCATCGTCGTCATTGATTGGAAAACCGTAGTGATTATCATGATACACCTTGTGTACATTATCCTCTGACATTCCTTCGCAGTAACTACAATAACTCATCCGCTTATCTCTTAGACGAATATAACATATAGAAGGTTGATTAGCAATTATACGCTATCTTACTATGATTGTTAATTTTGACAAAAACAATTTCACATGTCAGTATATGCATTCAACGGTTTCATACCCGTAATAAAGGAAAGCAGTTTCGTTCATCCAAAAGCAAGTGTTACCGGTAATGTCATCATCGGTGAAAACGTCTACATAGGACCAGGAGCTGCCATTCGAGGTGATTGGGGACAAATCATTATCAAAGACGGGTGTAACGTTCAGGAAAATTGCACAATCCACATGTTTCCGGGTAAAACCGTAACACTTGAGGAATCAGCGCATATCGGACACGGCGCGATCATTCATGGAGGAACGATAGGAAGAAATTCGTTGATCGGAATGAATGCTGTGATCATGGATGATGTGACAATTGGCGAAGAATCAATCATTGGAGCGTTGACATTTGTTCCGGCAAACTCCGAGATCCCGAGAAGGAGCCTTGTCGTAGGAAACCCTGGTAAAGTGATTAAAGAAGTGTCAGATGACATGATCAGTTGGAAAACAAAAGGAACAGCACTCTATCAGCAATTACCCTCAGAATGTTACGCTACACTGGAAGAGGTAGAGCCTTTACGTGAGATCGAAGCAGATCGCCCCGCGCAGGAAAGCATGTACTCAACTTGGAATTCAATTAAAAACTCTTAAGATGAATGGGAAACTGTTAATACTTTTTGCTTTAGTTTTTAGCTCTTGCGCAACATCTAAACTAGATAAGACAATTGAAGGCATTTATGACGTCTCTTGCGGAAAGTGCAATTTTGATATGACCGGAGATGTATGTGATCTTGCAATAGAAATTGACGGCAAACATTATTACATAGAAGGAAGTGAAATCGACGATCATGGTGATGAACACGCTGCGGATGGATTGTGCAGTACAACAAGGAAAGCCCACGTCAAAGGACAAATAAAATTTGGTGTATTTATGGCGGAATCTGTTCAACTCATTAAAGATTAGTATCGATGATAGATTTTACCATTCTCACAGATCGCAGATGGGTGAATCCGCAAGAGGTGAATGATTATACTGCCAATGTGCTTTTGGAGGACAGGCTGCTACTCGAAGCACTTGAAAAGAAAGGGTTTAATGTAAAAAGGAAGAGTTGGGATGATCCGGCGTTTGACTGGGCGTCAACTAAATACGTCATTTTCAGAACAACATGGGATTATTTTGAGCGATTCCCTGAATTCTCTGCTTGGTTAAAAGAAGCTCAGACAAAAACAAAACTGATCAACCCGAGAGAATTGATCTTGTGGAATATTGACAAACACTATTTGGGAGACCTTGACAAAAAGGGTATTCCGATCCCTCCTACCGTATTTATTGAAAAAGGTGACGCGAGAACATTAGCTGAAATTTGTTCATCTGTGAATTGGGAAAAGTTCATTTTAAAGCCAGTGGTTTCCGGTGCTGCTCGCCATACCTACATGATGGAAACTGTTGAAATTCAAAAGCACGAAGAGGTGTTTCGCGAGTTGATCAACGAAGAAGCCATGATGCTTCAAGAGTTTCAAAATAAAATCTTTGATAAGGGGGAAGTCTCACTTATGATCTTCGGGGGGAAATACAGTCATGCGGTATTGAAGAAAGCAAAACAAGGTGATTTTCGTGTTCAGGATGATTTCGGAGGTACACTCCACGATTATGAACCTAAGAAAGACGTGATCAAAATTGCAGAAGCTTGCATGAGCGCATGTCCAGAACAACCGCTCTATGCGCGCGTGGATATCATGTGGGATAACAGCGGAAATCCTGTCGTTGGTGAACTGGAAATGATCGAGCCTGAGCTTTGGTTTAGAAGAGATAACCAAGCCGCAGACAGACTAGCTGATGCTATTGCTAAATACTGTCAGTCTCCGGCTCTTTCTTAAGCGCTTTCATCAAAATATACACCCCAGCCAAAACAAAAGGTATACTGAGTATCTGCCCCGTATTAATGGGCAATACGTCATCTCTCATCGTTTGTCCAAGCTTCACGAATTCAATCACAAAACGTGCTCCAAATAAAAGGATCAGGAAGGTTCCGAAAAGCACACCACTTTTTCTCCAAAGCTCCTTCTTCCAATACATAAACATTAGAATAAAGAAGATCACAACATACGAAAGTGCTTCGTAAAGCTGAGCCGGGTGTCTTGGTGTTGGGTCGTATGCACCCAATTCTTCGTTCCAATAATTTGGAAAACTAAATGCCCACGCAACATCTGTCGGGTTACCAACGATCTCACTGTTCATCAAGTTTCCTAATCGAATGAAACAACCGGCAATGGCAATTGGCGCCACGATGCGATCAAGTATCCAAAGCATAGGCTTCTTTACTACTCTTTTCGAGAACAGCCAAAGCGCAATTAACAAGGCTATTGCTCCTCCGTGACTTGCGAGCCCTCCTTCCCATACTTTGAAAATATCAAGTGGATGAGAAAAATAGCCTGTTACCGTTCTTACACCGAACTCATCGAAATCATCCCAATAAGGGCCGTAAAAGAAAACGTGTCCTAATCGCGCACCCACAATTGTTGCTACGATCACATAAAACACAAGCTTGTCCAAATGCTCTTCAGGCGTTCCTGATTTCTTGAACATTCGCTTGATCACGAAATAACCAATAATAAGACCTGTAACGAATAACAATCCGTAAAGATTCGGTGTTTTCCAACCTTCAATGATCTCGGGAGTTACGTCCCAGGTAATGGCTAAATTCAATGTGTTTTGCTTTTAGGGTTTCTTCAAAGTTAATGGTTTTTTCAAGTCGTATTTGAACTGAAGTTTATTCGACCTTCCTTTCTTAAATATCTTGTTTGAAACCACTTTACCTTTGCGAATTGCACGTTGTTCCTCCTCTGGTAAATGAATCACCTCCTGACATTCAGATGAACAGCAATTCTCCATTTTAGACTTACAGCTATCGCACTGAATGAACAATAAATGACAAGCGTCATTCGCACAATTTGTATGCACATCTGCCGGCTCACCACATTGGTGGCAAACAGCGATCACGTCATCAGAAATACGTTCTCCGCGGCGTTCATCAAAGACAAAGTTTTTACCGATAAACTTGTTATCCAGTCCTTTTTCTGAACAGTCATTCGCATATTTAATGATCCCGCCTTCCAACTGGTGAACTTTATCAAAGCCTCTATGTTTGAACCATGCTGAGGCCTTCTCACAGCGAATGCCTCCTGTACAGTACATAACAATGTTCTTGTCCTCATTTCCCTTTAAGTACTCATCTTCGATGAATGGAAGTGACTCTCTGAACGTATCTACGTCTGGGGTAATTGCACCTTTAAAGTGACCAACTTCCCACTCGTAGTGATTTCTAAAATCGATCAAAATAGTTTCAGGATCATCTGTCAATTCATTAAACTCCTGTGCAGTCAAATGCTTCCCTTTATTCGTTACATCAAAGTTTTCATCATCCAACCCATCCGCAAGGATCTTGTGTCTTACCTTGATCTTCAACTTGAGGAATGGGAATTCTACTTCGCCGTCCTCCACGGCAATATTTAAACGGATGCCATCCAAAAAATCAACAGAATACGTTGCTTCTCTAAATGCTTCGAAATTGTGTTTTGGAACTGAGATCTGTGCGTTGATCCCTTCTGTTGCTACGTATACTCGTCCAAGTACGTCTAGTTTAGACCACATTTGATAAAGGTGATCTCTGAATAATCGAGGATTAGGAATTTTGGCATATTGATAGAATGAGATCGTCACCCATTCGTATCCTTTCTCACGCCATTTTTCTTCCAGTTCCTCTTTACTTAATGTATTCCACAGTTGCATGCTATGTAATTTTTATGTTAAAGAGTTGCTACAAATGTAAGACAATTTATTCCAACGCATTCTGATATCTTTTTGGTTATATTCGTATATGCGATTGTTGAACAGCATTTCTTTACTGGGATTCGTTTTCATATTAATGGCTTGCCCTCCTTCAAGAAAAAGTGATCTCAAACAGATTCAGGCAAACGATATGGATCTTCCCAATCTAAACTATGTGGGATATGAAGGAATCGATTTTGCATTGTCAGATCTCTTCGATATAGAATATACAACTGATTTTGCTTTTTCTGGAGATGATGCGATGTGTCGCGTGATCAGATCTCTAGACCTCTATTTTTCCGTTGAAGTTTTTGGAGCTATGGATGTCGTAGAATTTGGAGAAGAGATAAATCAGTCATCCAGCGATGAGTTGAATATTGTACAGGACTTTTATGTCGGAAAACGCGTCAATTCGTTATTCGACCCGACAGTTTCGATCAAAAAAGAAGTGCCAAATTCAGTAAAATTCCCTGGATTCATACAGGTAGTGAAGGGGAAGGAATATGAATACGAAGAACCTACAAATTACTTCACAGCAACGCTTAAGGTTGGTAATCAGTATTACGTATTTCAAATGATCGGTAAAGCTGAAAACATGGGATATCTTTATGATGACTTTGTGGACTTACTCAGCTCTGTGAGATAATGCGATTGATAAACAGACTTCAAAAAGAATTACAAAAAGAGCTTCCAGGCGAAGCTGCTCATTTTGATGTTATCCCTATCAATAGACCCATTAGTAGTAAGGCGATCAAAGAAGCAGAATATTACAGAGAGTCCGGAGTTGCTTTGATCCTTGTAGAGAAGGATAATAAGATTCAATGCATCCTAATGAAACGCTCTGTTCACCCAGGTAGCCCGCATAGCGGACAAATAGCACTTCCCGGGGGAAAGAAAGAAGATTTCGATCTAGACTTAGAGGAAACCGCTCGGAGGGAAACAATGGAAGAAATCGGTGTTCAGCTGGAGCAAGATTCATTACTGGGAACTTTAACCCCAATCTATATTCCTGTGAGTAAATTTAAGGTGCAGCCGTATATTTATCACTACACCGGAAAGCTTGACCTTCGGTTAGATCCATTAGAAGTGGATGACGTTTTCATGTTTGATATTGCAATCCTCAGAAAGGAAGATATCATACAACGAAAGGAAATTCTATTGAGCCAAGGTTATCGTCAAAAAGGGGTGCCCTACTTCGATATAGAAAACGAAACTGTGTGGGGTGCTACAGCAATGATCCTTTCGGAATTCAGGCAGCTTTTACTTAGAATCTAAAGCGCGCAAACCCAAAGGCAGTTGAAACACTGTTTGATTCGTCCAGGAAGAATGAAAGCATGTCTCTAGATGATACTCCAAATTCATAAGTTCCTCCCCCAAGGATAAAGTTGATCCCAACCGGGATGTTGTGTTTATATATCCCACCTCCAAAATAACCGGCACTGATGCGTAGCCATTTTATCGGCTTTATTTCACCCCCGATCGAATAAACCGGATTAACTATACTTCCTGGGTTCTCCGAATTAAACGGTGCAATCACATCTATACCAACCTCGGCAATATCGAGATCTATACTTGCCCCAAAACGAACTGTTGCCGGATTTTGTATTGTATATTTTTCCTGACTTTCTAGTGCTAATATTCCACCATCTTCTAAGAACAAGTTCGTAGCATTCGTCACATTGTAGTTATTAAGCCCATCTAGACGCATATCACCAAGAATAGAATCTCTTACCTTGTAAACGTTTCGCTTGTATGTCACACTCCCTATATTGTTCACAGCTGCACCCACTTTTAGCTTTCCGAAAAGTTTGGCACTTGCGCTTAGGTCAATTCCATACCCGTTACCTACAACATTTGGAATTGCTCCCGATTGTGTAATATCATTGATACTCGTTATTGCTCCATAGTTGATATCGTAGAATGGAGACATTGATGAGTACATGTAAACATTATCGCCATCAGACTTTAGCGTAAGCATCGCCATCGACTGAATAAACCTACCACCAATACCTCCATATAACGCAAACGTAGAGTCATTCCCAAATAACTTCCTCCCATATCCGAAATTGTAATGGCGGTTCCACGACATTCTTAACTCTGACCCTGACGTAATTTGACTCAGATTCAGCGGATTACTAATCGTACCTAACACTACTGCGTTGAGCGTGTCTTGACTTATACCTTCATAATTTGCAATTCGAGACGTGTCGTTTCCGAAAACCACCGTGAGGGAATCAAAATACTGCGCGAACTTCCCTTGGAAGATCAATTCAGTAGTCTCCTGATTTAACTGGCTAAACCAATTGTACTGTTCTTGAATACTGACCGCTATTCCTCCGAGTTTTTCTGATTGAAAAGAAAAGCCGAACCAATTAAAAGTAGCATCCATGGTGATCCCGGCGCGTGCATAATCTGCCGCATATTCTCGCTGCTGATCCCAATCCGCACTGGTATCCTCATTTCCCGCTACATCTTTTCTGATCGCACCGTACAATTTTCTCAGACGATTGACATTCAATGAGTCAGAATATATCCCTAACCCAAATTCAGAGGATCCAGTTGTAAATCTTTTTTTGTCAAAGCCCGTCCCCCATCCTAGCGCAGAAGCATTAACTCCTAATGCATGATAATCAGTCAAAAATGTGGTAGCGACTCCTTTCCCTACTGCCGTGTATGCAACTCCTTGAGTTTGAGAAAAACTAACGATTGGTACGAGTGCCATGACGGCGATAAGTAGCGTCTTCATAATTTCGGTTTGATTAAATGTAAAGAATTCTAATTAGAATATCGAAGACGACTAAAAACAAAAAGAGGAACAAATCTCGAAACTTGTTCCTCTTTCTGCTAAACCATGCTAAAACTATAAAACTCAAAAACTAATAATTTAACTTACCGCCTTTGATACTACAAAGTTAAGGCAAAGTTTTAGATTACAAATATTTACAGGTTAAAAAATTGTTAAAATTAGCCCAAGGCCACATCCAAGATCATCATCACCAGAAATCCTCCAATGAATCCCAAAACAGCTAGGTCGGTATACTTGTCTCTTTGCGTCTCCGGAATAACTTCCTCCACAACAACATAGATCATCGCTCCTGCGGCAAATGCCAGAGCAAAAGGCAAAACAGGCTCTAAATATATAACAAGCAATGCTCCAAGGACTCCGAAAATTGGTTCGACAATTGCGGACATCTGTCCGTACCAAAAACTTTTTCTTCGACTAACACCGTGTCTCCTGAGCGGCATAGCTACTGCAAATCCCTCCGGAAAATTCTGAATACCAATACCGATTGCCAAAGTCACAGCTCCCGCGATTGTCGCTCCTTCAATTCCCATACTGGCTCCACCGAACAGAACCCCAACTGCCAATCCTTCTGGAATATTATGCAATGTAATGGCCAAAACAAGAAGCGTTGTCTTATGCCATTGCGTTTCGATACCTTCTTTCTCATCTTCGCCGAAGTTGATATGAAGGTGAGGCATGAATTTATCCAATCCGAAAATGAACAATGCACCAATTAAAAACCCCACCGCTGCCGGCATCCAGGACATTGATGGATACATTCGCTCGGACATTTCAATTGCCGGATTCAAAAGTGACCAGAAGCTGGCAGCGATCATTACACCTCCCGTAAAGCCAAGCATGGCATCCAGTAATCCTCGATGCATTGTTTTGAAAAGAAATACCAAGGCCGCCCCACTAGCTGTCAACGCCCATGTAAAACAGGTCGCGTAAAATGCCGCCAAGACGGGATCAATGGATTCGAAATAATTGATTATTGCTTGCATAGCGTTACAAAGTTAGACAAATCTAACTATTATTTAATCTCTTCCTATCAGTCCATATGAATTAATTTAATTGGAACGATTCATCTCCTCTTTTTACAAAGTCCCTTCTGAAATCCATGCGAAACATAAAAAATCCCTTAACTTTGCGGCAAAAATTAGTCAAACACAATTAAAAATGGCAGGAAACAGAACTTTTACAATGCTTAAGCCAGATGCTATCGAGAACGGTAACATGGGTAAGATCATCGATATGATCATCGGTGCTGGATTTGATATTAAAGCAATGAAGCTAACGCGCCTTTCTGAGGAGCAAGCGAAGAAATTCTACGAAGTACATAAAGAAAGACCTTTTTACGGAGAACTAGTTGAATACATGACATCTGGACCTATCGTAGCTGCTATCCTAGAGAAAGATAACGCTGTGGAGGATTTTAGAGCATTGATCGGAGCAACTGACCCTGCTGAAGCAGCAGACGGAACAATCAGAAAACTGTATGCTGAATCTAAAGGAAGAAATGCGGTTCACGGATCAGATTCTGATGAAAACGCCGATATCGAAGGTAAATTCCACTTTGAAGCAAACGAGTTGGTTTAAACCACACACTCACATAAAATACCAAAAGGTCCTCCCTGAGAGGGCCTTTTTTTATGTCCAAATGATTACTTTTGAGGAAAGTCAAAAACAGAATGAACAATTACAAATCTACGGTAGAAGAACGTTTCGTCAAATACGCAAAAATCGACACAACGGCTGATCCTGAATCTACGAGCTTTCCATCTTCGGAGATCCAAAAAGATCTTGGTAAAGAGTTGGTAGCAGAACTTAAATCAATGGGGATTGAAGATGCTGAGATGGACGAATGGGGATACGTTTTTGGAACGCTTCCTAATAATACAGGGAAGGACCTTCCGACAATTTGTTTTTGCTCTCACATGGATACGGCACCTGACTGCAGCGGAACGAATGTGAAGCCTATCGTTCATAGAAACTACGACGGGAATCCGATCACATTGCCTGATGACACTTCACAAGTAATCACAACTGATCAGCATCCGTATTTGAAAGAGAAAATAGGAGATGACCTGATCACTGCGAGCGGACTTACGTTGCTTGGAGCTGATGATAAAGCAGGAATTGCAATTATCATGGATCTTGTTCACCACCTGGTAAATAACCCTGATATTCCTCACCCAACTATCCGTGTTCTGTTTACACCGGATGAGGAGGTTGGCAGAGGTGTCGATAAACTCGACATGGATAAACTGAATGCCGATTACGGTTACACCTTAGATGGTGGAGTTCTTGGTTCGTTAGAAGACGAAAGTTTCTCAGCTGATGCAGTTAAAGTTACTATTAATGGAATAAGTGCACACCCCGGCTATGCAAAGGGTAAAATGGTGAACGCAATAAAAGTTGCTTCAGATTTTGTGGCAGCATTACCGAAAACTGAATGGTCTCCGGAAACGACCGAAGGGAGAGAAGGTTTTGTTCATCCAACCAAGATAGAAGGTGGAATGGAGACAGCTGAAGTCTCTTTCATCATTCGGGATCATGAGACACCAAACCTTGAAAAATTCGAGGAGCGTTTGAAATCAATTTTGCTTGATACACTAGCTGGTTATCCCGAGTTGAAATACGAATTCACGGTAACTGAACAGTACAGGAACATGAAAGAGATCATCAAAGATGTTCCGTTTGTAACCGACTACGCTATCGAGGCAATGAGCAAAGCAGGAGTTAATCCAAAACCAAAGATCATCCGAGGTGGTACAGACGGATCTAGACTTTCATTCATGGGACTTCCTTGTCCAAATATCTTCACAGGTGAGATGGCAATTCATAGCCGTCACGAATACGTGAGTGTGCAGGATATGGAAAAAGCAGTTGCAACGCTAACTGAGCTGGTTCAGCTTTGGTCAAATCATAAATAATGGATCACAAGGCGATCATAAAGAACATAAAGGATAAAAACTTCGAGAAGATCTACTTTCTTCACGGAGAGGAACCTTTCTATATTGATCTGATCACCAAAGCCATTATTGAAAATGCTCTCGAAGAACACGAGAAAGATTTTAACCAGTCCATTCTCTATGGAAAGGATTCAGATGTTCAAGCCATAATTGCCGACGCGAAAGGTTATCCGATGATGGCCGAGCGACGTCTTGTGGTGATCAAAGAAGCACAAGATCTTAAGAAGATAGAGGAGCTTGAATCCTATTTTGAGAAACCGTCGGACCAGACAGTTTTCGTAGTTAATTACAAATACAAAAAGTTCGATTCACGTAAAAAGGTATTTAAGGCTGCCTCCAAGAACGGGCTGGTGTTTCAATCAGCGAAAATTCCTGAATACAAACTCCTGGACTGGATTAACATGTTCGCGAAGGAAATGGGATACGGGATCAATCCAAAGGCAGCAATGTTGCTCATGGAGTTTCTCGGTAATGACTTGAGTAAGATCTCTAATGAATTGGAAAAGCTCGAAATTCTAGTTGAGAAAGGAACCACCATTAACGAGGTGCATATTGAAGAGAACATTGGTATATCAAAAGACTACAACGCTTTTGAGTTAGTGAACGCCATTGGAATTCGAGACATTTCAAAAGCAAACAGGATCGTAGATTATTTTAATCACAACCCGAAAGCCACACCATTGATCGTTGTGATATCGAACCTTTTCAATCATTTCCAAAAACTGATGAAGATCCATTTTGTGGAGAATCAATCGCGCGAAGGACTTGCCTCTGCCTTACGTGTGCCTCCATTCATTGCAGGTGAGCTTCAAAAATCAGCGAAGATCTACAACCCCAAGAAAATTGCCGCAAACATTGCTATTTTGCATGAATACGACCTTAAGGCAAAGGGTGTTGGAAATGCTTCGGC
>JBMSGX010000023.1:0-18497 GCA_049416285.1 Crocinitomicaceae bacterium
TTGAGTCCGTTGTTGTTTGTGCGAATGATACGCTTGTTTACGTTGATGAGTTTTGTGATGGATTGATCAAGGACTGGATCATTGAATCAACAATCTCAGATAACTGCTCACCTTATGCAAACCTGAACATTACACAATCCCCTATTCAGGGTACAGTTGTTCCAGGAACTAACGTAACGACAACTATTACAATCACCGTAGAAGATGAAGCAGGAAACACCGCGCAGTGTACAATGGATGCTACAACTGTTGATACCCTAGACCCTACGATTTCATGTCCAACACCAACAGATCTTTTCGTTGATAACAACTGTGAAGCGATACTTCCGGATTACACAGGTGCTGCCGTAACAGGCGACAACTGCTCTGGAGTATTGAACGTTTTCCAAAATCCTGTTGCCGGAACTACAGTCACTACAGGAGCTGATGTGATTGTATTCCTGGACGTAGTGGATGAGTTTGGAAATACTTCGCAGTGTCAATTTACTCAACCGATATTTGATGCGATCGACCCAGTGGTCAACTGTCCGGGCGACCAACTTGCAGCTGCTAACAGTTTTTGCCAGGGAACGGTAGGAGACTATCTCGCCTTGATATCCGGCACCGATAACTGCACCGCACCTGGAGATCTAATATTTACACAATCTCCTGCTCCTGGAACTGTTTTCACTGGTACAACTGTCGTTACATTTACGGCGGAAGATGAAATGGGAAACACAGGAACATGCACATTCAACGTAACTGTTGATGACCAGACTCCGCCAATGATTACTTGTCCTTCTGATGTGACGCTTTCAACCAACAACGGTTGTGATTATCAATTAGCGGACTTCTCAACAGCTGTTTCTGTTGCAGACAACTGCTCAGCAACTTTTTCATATTCACAGAACCCTGTGGTTGGGACCTTGTTGCCCGTAGGAGTTCATTCAATTGAAGTTTTTGCAACTGATGCAAATGGAAATACAGCAAGTTGTACATTTAACATTACAGTTGAAGATCAGACGCCACCAGTGATCAGCGCATGTGCACCTGTTCAAAGTGTAACCGTTGATGCAAACTGCGAAGGTCAAATTGGTGATTACACGTCTTTAATAACCGCCTCAGACAACTGCTCTGCTGCAGGTAACCTAATAGTTACTCAATTACCTGTATCTGGAACTACAATTTCATCAAACACACAGGTAACGATTACTGTAACAGATGAACAAGGAAATTCAGAAGACTGCCAGGTTTCTGTTAACCTTGTTGACAATATAGATCCTGTTGCAACTTGTCCCGGAAACCAGACATTGACGATCAACTCAAGCTGTGAATATACAGTGCCGGACTTATCAGGCTTGGTATCTGGAACGGATAACTGTTCGGTATTCACTGACATGACAGTTTTACAATCGCCTGTTGCCGGTGCGACTGCAGATGGAATTACATCAGTATTGATCACGCTGATTGACGAGCAAGGGAACCAGGACCAGTGTACAACAACCCTAGTGCCTGATGATACAGACGCTCCAACGATCACATGCCCGAGCCCTGGACCAGTCGATCTCGGAACTGGCTGTGATTATGCTACGCCTAACTTTGCTTCAGGTACATTAGTACTGGATAACTGTCCAAACTTTACATTATCGCAAACTCCAGCCGCTGGAACAATATTAAATCCAGGTATGCATGATGTAACTGTTACTGTTACTGACGCAGGAGGAAATGTTGCGAGCTGCTCATTTATTTTAGATATCAGTGAGACCATTGCGCCTACGATCACCTGCCCTGCTAACATTTCGACATGCGATAGCGTTGTTACATATTCAGATCCTACGTTCAACGATAACTGTTTTGCGTATCTAACTCAAACGGACATGACTGGATTTAGTTCGGGTTCTGTTTTCCCAGCGGGTATAACCACACTTGAGTATACAGTTGCGGACAGCTCAGGAAATACGGCGATGTGTACTTTCGATGTTGAAGTATTGGAATCACCTTCACCAGCAATCATTTTAGAGGATACACTAATCGTTTGTGACGCAAATAGCGGAATAATATCTGCAGAAGGCATTACACAAGGTTCAGGAACATGGACTGTGGTTTCAGGAGGAGGAAGTTTTAACAATCCATTTGCTCCTACAACGGGAGTTAACAACCTAGCAGACGGTGAATCAGTTTTTGTTTGGACGGTAACAGCTACCTGCGGGTCAGATGACGATACACTCGTTGTTATCACTGCTGATGCACCACTTCCAGCGGTTATTCAAGATGATTCGATCTATGCTTGTTCTTTCGGAAGTATTGCACTTTCGGCAAACGCACCTGTCATAGGTTCGGGAATGTGGTCGAGTAATTCGGGAATCACATTCTCATCGCCAAACAACTTCAACACAAATGCTGCGCTATCCAGCGAGGGATGGCAAATGGCAACATTCACCGTTAGCTCAGGAGGATGTCCTACTACAAGTGATTCAGTGATGATCTTCTCATCTACACAAGCTGTAATAACAAACATGGACACCACTGTTTGCTTGGAAAATGATCTGTTCACAGTGTATGGGAACACGCCAACAGCTGACGAAACAGGGGCATGGTATTTCATTTCAGGATTAGGTGATATTGCCTCTCCAAACTCAACTTCGACAGAGGTTAACAACTTCGAGCTTGGAACAAATTGGTTGATCTATGAGATAAGCCATCCGGAGTGTGATAATACTTATGACACGTTGATAATCGCAGCCAACATTTGCGATGGATTCGATCCGGTTATACCGACAGTAATAACTCCAAACTTTGACGGAGTAAACGACCAATTCATAATTAAAAACCTAGACCTGGTTCATCCTGATTGTGAAGTGATCATCTTCAACCGCTGGGGATCAGTGGTATTTGAATCTGAAGGTTATTCTGTGCCTTGGAATGGAACGCATAACGGAGAGCCATTACCAATGGGAACATATTTCTACAAAATCAAACTGAACGACTCAGACAACACTATTCTGAGTGGAGATATTAGCATAATTCATTAAGACCAGGACATGAGATATTTACTATTTACATTATCGATCGTTTTAGTAGGGTTCAACGCTTTCTCTCAGCAGGAGGCACATTTCGCAAACCTTCCAAACAATCCGTACATCTTAAATCCGGCAGCGGGAGGAATGTCTGATATTATTCAGATCGAGTCTACTTCTCGTTTCCAGTGGCTTGGATACAATGGCGGACCAAGGTCTATAATGCTAACCGCGAACAGCCCAATACGAATTGGAACAAGTGCGAAAGCTGTTGATGAGTTCAACGTGACGGACGAGACCTTTTTTAAGACACCCAAAATTACAACCGGTAAAACAAAACATGTTGTAGGAGGAAAATTCATTAACGATGCGATTGGCCCATTCAGTAGAACATCGATCTACGGGACCTATGCCGTTCATATCCCACTTTCATCAAGTATGAATTTAGGAGCAGGTCTTGGGGCAGGATTCACCAATTTTGCCATCAATGAGAGCCGCGTCGTGCTTTATGAAGAGAATGATATCGCTTATTCCAGCTTCCTGGGTAATTCAGCTTCACAAGGTATTCTGGATGCGAACGCAGGATTAATGGTTTACAGCAAGCGTTTCTACGCTGGACTTTCAATGTCACAAGCACTGAACAACAATGTTATCTTTGACAACACATCTACAATGAGTAACTACAACAGGCACTTGTTCTTGATGGCGCGATATACAGCAGAGATTAATGACGATCTAGCAATTGAGCCAACAGTTGTTGGAAAATTTGTTAGGAATAGCCCATTAGCATTTGATATAGGAGCGCGAGCGCTTATCAATCAAGCCAGCTGGTTTGGATTACAGTACAGAACGAGCAATGCAATTCTCGCACAAGTGGGTTCAAACTTGATCAAAAATCTTTATATCGCCTACGCCTACGAGCATTCGATTGGCAAAATAAGCCTTGCAGGGAATTCAACGCATGAAATTCAGCTTGGACTTTATTTAGGGAACAACAGAAACCTGAAGAAAGAGATCAAAGAGAAGAAGGTCGAGCACTAATTATTTGGACAAGATCCAATAGATCAATCCTACTCCAACAGAAACGGATAACAGAATGTTAATCAAGGCAACAGTCACATGTCCTTGCTGGATCAATGTTGCCGTTTCGTAACCGAAAGTACTGAAAGTCGAAAAGCCCCCGCAAAATCCAACGATAAGCAAAGGCTTGATCCATTCAGCTTGATCTGCTTTTGAAGAGATTATCACTGTAAATACAGCGAGTAAAATACACGCTAATAGATTAGATAAAAATGTACCTAATGGGAAGGGCATCTCCGTCCAATTCTTTACAGCCGAACCAATTCCGTAACGCAATAAGCTACCAAGACCTCCTCCAATAAATATGTATATCGCCGTTATCATTTGCTTAGGTAAAGCTGAGAAAGTTTTCTGATAATCGCAAAAACTACCACACCGATAACACTACCAAAGAACCCTCCTGCGATAACATCACTTGGATAATGTACCCCAAGATAAACTCTGCTATAAGCCACTAGAAAACAGATAACCAAGAGTGCCCAGCCTATTTTTTGGAATATATTTTTCAAAAACAAAAACATGAACATGGAAAATGCAAAGAAGTTACTGGCATGAGAAGAAATGAATCCATACATCCCACTCTTATACAGTTCTCCATTCTCATAAACATGGTAATGCAGCTGATCGGAAAGGATAAGATTATGCGAAGGCCTGTATCTTTGAAACGTATCTTTGAATAAGTGAACAGACAACTGATCCGCCAGTAAAAAACACAGGATTGTTCCTAAGATCAAAAAAAGCGTTGTTCTGATGCCAGCCTTTTTATAGGTCAAGAATATCAAAAGAAGCCCAAAAGGAATCCAAATGATCTTTCCGGAAACCATCCACATAAACTGATCAAGGAAAGAGTTATTTGCCCCGTTGATCAGCAGTAATAAATCAGCATCTATTTTTTCAAGAAAATCAAGCATCATTCAGTACTGACCAGATCTCATCCTTCAGCTCTGTAATCCCCTCCTGGGAAACAGCAGAGATGAATCTGAAGTCCAATCCTTTTAGTTCAGCTCTTAACTCAGCCTTTAATTCGTCATCGAGCATATCTGATTTTGACACTGCAATAATTCGGTCTTTGTGCATCATTTCCGGATTATACTTCTTAAGCTCATTCAACAACACCTCGTACTCTTTACGGATATCATCACTGTCTGCAGGAATTAGAAACAGTAGTAGTGAATTTCGTTCGATGTGTCTTAGAAATCTTAATCCGAGTCCTTTTCCTTCATGTGCACCTTCAATAATCCCGGGAATATCCGCCATAATAAAAGAACGGTGGTCTCTGTATTTTACAATACCAAGATTCGGACGAATTGTAGTAAATGGATAATCCGCGATCTCTGGTTTTGCCGCAGAGACAACCGAAAGTAATGTGCTTTTTCCGGCATTTGGAAAACCAACCAACCCAACATCTGCTAGGATTTTCAGCTCTAGGATCTTCCATCCTTCTCTTCCATCTTCTCCCGGTTGGGCGTATCTCGGCGTCTGATTCGTTGGAGACTTGAAATTATCATTCCCAAGTCCTCCTCTTCCTCCTTTTTGAAGGATCTTCTGTTCTCCATCCTCAGTAATCTCGAACAAAAACTCTCCCGTTTCTCCGTCTCGGGCAACAGTTCCTAATGGAACCTCGATCACTTTGTCCTCCCCATCTTTTCCAGTCTTAAGGTTACCAGATCCATCACCACCATGTCCGGCTTTGATGTGTTTTTGGTATTTCAAATGGAGTAACGTCCAAAGCTGGGTGTTACCGCGTATGATGACATGACCTCCACGGCCACCATCACCCCCATCAGGACCACCTTTAGGAATATATTTTTCGCGTCTGAAATGCGTTGAACCTTTGCCTCCTTTACCTGAAGTACAATGAATCTTTACATAGTCAACAAAGTTGTCGGAAGCCATATTTGGTATGCTTTTATTTCAGTTTGTTCACAGCAGCAAACAAACGCTCAGTAATTTCATCGATCGTACCCATACCATCGATCATTACCCACTTATCTTGAGAAGCATAGTAATCTTTTACCGGAGCTGTTTCCTTTTTGTAAATGTCAATTCTGTTCTGAATTACCGCAGGGTCAGCATCATCAGCTCTGCCACTAACTTTAGCACGCTCCGCCAATCTGTTACGCAGCTCTTCTTCCTCTACATCCAATGAGATCATTGAAGAAATAGACTCTCCCATTTCATTCATAAGATCATCTAATGCCTTTGCCTGAGCATTTGTTCGCGGGAAGCCATCAAAGATAAATCCGGCAGCATCAACATGCTTTTGAACCTCGGCTTTCAACATGTTGATGGTTACCTCATCAGGAACTAACTGACCTTTTTCAATGTAGCTTTTCGCCAACTGTCCCAGATCGGTGTCATTTTTCATGTTGTATCTAAAAATGTCACCTGTAGATAAATGAACGAGCCCAAACTCAGTAATCAATCTTTCCGACTGGGTTCCTTTTCCTGCCCCTGGAGGACCAAATAATACAATGTTCAACATATCAGTTTATTCCTTGATTTGATAAATAGCGTCCAGATTTCTTCCTTTTTCATCGTAGTCTAATCCATACCCTACTACGAAAGCATTGGGAATAGTGAATCCTACCAGATCAGGTTGGTGCTTCCCTTCGAAGGCATCCGGTTTATACAACAAAGTACACACCGTAACATTCTCCGGATTTTGCTCCTCCATCAGTGTCATGATCTTATCAATCGTTAGTCCGGAATCAATAATGTCTTCAAGAATAACAACCTGTTTCCCCTCAAGATTTTGCCCAAGGCCGATCAGTTCATGCACTTTACCTGTTGATGATGTACCCTCGTATGATTTCATTTTTACAAATGAGATCTCACACTCAAGATCAATAGACTTTAACAGATCACTACTAAACATGAATGAGCCGTTCAATACTGAGATGAACACCACATCCTTGCCTTCAAATTGTTTATTAATAGTGGCTCCGAGCTCTTTTACCCTCTCTTCAATTTCCTGACGAGAAATGAAGATCTCGAATGTTTTGTCTAGAATCTGAATCACTTCACAGTTAATTTAGTTGCAAAAGTACGATTTTTATGGGAATCACTTCCCCTCTGATGGCTTCGATTATTTTATTCGAATTATCTTTGTACACTATGAGATCAGTAACAGGTAATTCATTTCGATTGGGAATTTTAGGGGGTGGTCAGCTTGGCCGTATGTTTATTCAAGAAGCAGCTAATTTTGATGTGCAGGTACACATATTGGATGGTTCATCTAATGGTCCTGCTGGTCAATTAGCAACAAGTTTTACTGAAGGAGACATTACCAATTATGAGGATGTTTTCAACTTTGGAAAATCCCTTGACCTCCTTACTGTTGAAATAGAAAATGTGAATATTCAAGCATTATTTGACTTGGAAAAAGAAGGTGTAAAAGTATTTCCTCAACCGCGTGTTTTATCCATTATAAAGGACAAAGGAACTCAAAAGGAGTTTTATCGTGCGCACAACTTACCGACTTCTGATTTTGAATTACTTGATGCGGGTACCCCAAATTCTGAACTAGAAAAACGCATCCCATTCGTTCAAAAATTGAGAACAGGGGGTTACGATGGTAGAGGTGTCCAGGTGATCCGTGATAAATCAGATCTTCTTGAGGCATTTTCTGAGCCATCTTTGGCTGAGGACCTGATTGATTTCGAAAAAGAACTTTCTGTTATTGTAGCGAGAAACGAACGTGGTGAAACAGCCGTGTTCCCAACTGTTGAATGCGAGTTCAATGATGCTAACCTGGTGGAATATCTCTTCTCACCAGCAGATGTATCCGAGGAAATTGAAAAGAAAGCAGAGAAACTTGCTATCGATGTGATCAACGCCTTTGAAATGGTTGGGATCCTTGCAGTTGAAATGTTCCTAACGAAAGATGGTAATATCCTGGTTAACGAGGTAGCTCCAAGACCTCACAACAGCGGTCACCATACGATTGAATGCAATGTAACATCTCAATTTGAGCAGCATTTAAGATCCATTGTTAATTGGCCATTAGGCTCAACAGAAATTGAGAAACAAGGCGTAATGCTGAATGTACTAGGAGCACCCGATCATGTTGGAAGTACTGTTTATGAAGGATTAGAAGATATTATCAAAATACCTGGTGTATACCCTCATCTTTACGGTAAAACCACTACCAAGCCTAATCGTAAAATGGGACACATAACCATCGCTTCGAAAAGCATGGAAGATGCTAAGAAAAAAGCAGATCAGGTAAAGCAACTCTTGAGAGTCATCAGTGTGTAATACTTTTTAAGTATTTTAGGGCTTTACCAAAGACTACTTGTGAATAGCCGCTTTCTGTTGATACTGATTTTTACGGCCTTGAGCTCCCTTGCTCACAGTCAACTCTATACCTTTAAAAATTTCACACACAAAAATGGCCTGAACTACGGTACAATCAATTGTGTCGATCAGTCCAATGATGGTTTGATATGGCTGGGAACAGATGGTGGGGAGCTCGTAACTTTTGACGGCAAAACCTTTCGTGAGCAGAACATCTCTCAAAAAGATAATACACATCATTTTGCCGATTTGCGTGAGGAAAAAGGAATCATTTATTTCGCTTCGCGCTATAAAGGCTTCTATAAATACGACCCCGAAAGCGCTCAATTAAAATCGTTTAGTGTTGAAACAAAAAACACCGGGGAATACCTTTCAATACTCCCTAGAGGCAAGATTACACATCTCATCACGCAAGGAAAGATCACTACTGTTTTAAATGACTCGATCACCAGGAGTTCGTTTATGTTCACCGAGAGAATTCAGGAGATATTTGAAATCATCAGGCTGGATTCAATTGATGTTATCTTAACTTCTAATGGTAACTACGTCTTGTCCAATAACGAGACTCTATCCCTTCAGGATTGGATCAAAGATTCTCAATCGAGTGTTGATATTTACAAATTCGGATATAGCACGAGCAATACTTTACATCTCTTTACAAATGATTTTCGGAGATCCCTGAGAATTGAGCTTGCATCTGATGGACGAATTGCAAGCAAGCAGGAAATAGACCTTCCCGAGATCTTTCGAGAAAACGAGATCGCTGTCTCCACGAACTTCTCTAAAACAGGAGAACACTATGGGATTCTAACTTCTACAGGACGAATCTTTAGAAAAGACGAGGAGCGATTTCATCATATTACGCACAATTATATGGAACCGTTGAGATACTCGAGCAGTATTTACACGGACTACAATGGTGATTTTTGGATAACTTCAGACCTCCAAGGAATCTATAAGATCTCCAAAGAGGCTTTTACAAAAATCCAGCTCCACCCAAACTACACATTACCCAACATTCATACTGTAGCTCGAACTGTTTATGGTGATGTTATCCTAGGAACTGGGGAGGGTGTATCACATATTGGAAACATCATTTTTAATGAAGAATTCAAAGAGCATGATATTAGGGCCCTCAGTGTAAATCAGATCGATGAACGCATTTTCATTTGTACAGAAAAAGGGCTATACCTTTTCAACGGTGGAGAAAACCAAACCCTTGAGAACATTGCTTATGATGGAGAGAGAATTGAGATCATTTTCGAGTTTAACGGCTCTCTACTCGCAAATGTTGTTGGTAAAGGGCTTACTGAAATCGATCCCGTTTCATTTAAACACCTGAACACGGTAATTCCGAATCGCGTTGCCTCACACACTTATTCATACAACATAAAAAAAACAGCTAACACCCTTTATGTAGGTACAAATGCTGGAATTTTTAAGGTTACGGGAGAAAAGAATAACATGAAGTCAGAAAGGTTGAAGATCCCAAAAGAGATGGGCTCCTATGCCGGCCTTTCAACAAAAGATAAATACGACAACATTTGGTTTACTTTAGACAATGGATTGATCTGCCTGCTTGCTGATGGTTCATTCAAAATGATCTCTGATAAGAAGGTCATCCGAACGAATCTTATCTATACGTTGAATTCCGATAAATTTGGCAACCTGATCCTTGGAACTAATAAAGGACTGGTATTCCTCGAAGTAAATGCCAAAGGTGATGTATTAAAACATCAGCAATTCGATCATAACTCTGGCTTTGACGGATACGAAACGAATATGCGTGCCTCATACACCGATAATCAAACAGGTATTATCTATCTCGGAACTATTGAAGGATTATTTGCAGTAGACCCGGCACTGATACATAATTTTAGAAAACCTATTTCACCCAGTATTTTCAACCTGACAGCGAACGACACCACGCGGTCTAGCTCCAGAGAATTCGTATTAAACGTAAACAACTCTAAACTTCCCGTTTACAGTTACCAGTATCGGATTATCGGTTATGAAAATGACTGGATCACAATAACGAATACAGATCGAATAAAGATCGAAGGACTTAGCGACGGTGATTACGAATTAGAAGTTAAGGCAAGTTTTGATGGAAAAACCTACGGCCCGGTGAACATATTCAAGTTCAATGTAGACCTTCCGATTTGGAAGTCCAATTGGTTCATCGTCCTTTCACTTTTCTTGTTTTTAGGATTTAACCTTTTCCTATTGAATCAGAACAAATCATTTAAATCCAACCAGATACTTGACACAAAAGACATCGTCGTCAGCGTAAAAATGGCACCGGCTATTCTTCTGTTTGCCACAGTTGCGGTTATTACCATGCACATACTAATTCTAATTGTAGATAATAGTGCAAGCATGAATATTGGCCCTAGTTTGATGGTTGCTTCAGCTCTGGCAATACTGTATCTACTCTCATTATCTGCGAAAGACAAGGGACAGCACAGATTGAATTATCAGTATTTAGTTGTTGCATTGATCGTGATCACGCTTCATATTTTTTATGAATTATACATTACTAAACTACACCCATATTATACCATAGGATTAGTAGTGACAGCATTCCTTGCTCCATATATCTTGAGTAAGATCAGAAACCTGATCTATTATATGCTTGCACTACTGGCATTGTCGATCATGCTTACGTCGATCTTGAATTTCACGGTATATCCGAAGGTATACTTCTTATCAGCTATGGTAATCCTGGCTTGCGTGGCAATCATTGTAAGCTACATTCGATTAGACGCCTTAGAAAAACTGATCTTCGTATCAGGAATAGTAAATAAAGGTGACTTCCCTGCAATTGCTTACGATAGTAAAGGGAACATCACCTATGTAAGTGAAAATATCGCCAACTATATTGACTCAAATCACAGCGGACTTCTTGGAAAGCATATATCCATCCTGAATAATTTTGTTCCGTATGAAGGGAGCTATCGCGAAAAGGATGTAACAACGGAATTCAAGGAAGGTCAAAAGTACCTGGTGCCAATGAAAAACTCTAAAGGTGAGGTGAATTGGTTAGAATGGTCGTTTAAAACATTCAGGGAAGATGTAAAAGTTATTCAAGGACAAAATGTATCAGATCGACTTGAACTTGAAAACACATATGAACTGCTCGTTCAAAGTGCAGAAGACCTGATTTTCAGATGCGACACTTTCGGGAATTTCACTTTCATGAATGAAGTAAGCTTCAGAAGATTGGGCTACGACAAAGATGAATTAATCGGTAAACGCTTTGACCATATTGTACGCGATGACTACAAAGAACAAGTGATGGAGTTCCATTGGGGAAAACTAACAGAAACTGAGCGCACTAAGTACATGGAATTCCCGGTTCTAGCAAAAGATGGTACTGAGATCTGGACTGGACAGTATGTGACGCGTACCTTCAAACCAGGTTCAGATATCCCTAATGGATACATTGCGGTCGCACGCGATATTACGGCCCGTCTGGAAATGGATCGATTGATGTATAACCAGCGAGAGAGTATTACTTCCAGTATCAATTATGCCAAACGTATTCAGGATAGACTACTTCCACATGAAAGACAGTTCAAGGCAAACTTCAGAGATCATTTTGTCCTTTACAGACCTAAGGACATTGTCTCTGGAGACTTCTATTGGTATCATAAGGTCGAGGACCTACATGTAGTTGTTTTGGGCGACTGCACAGGACATGGTGTTCCCGGATCATTCTTAACACTGCTGGGAATGAACATGCTTAATTCTATTGTAATTGATAGAAAACACACCGATCCGGGACAGATCTTAAATGAACTAAATGCTCGATTACTAAGGATCTTAAGCAAAGAGGAAGAAGTAGAGATGAATGACGGAATGGAAGTGATCGTTTGTGTATTCTCTGACGACGATGATCAGCTTGCGTACGCTACTGCCGGTGGAAGATTCTTGATCTACAACCTTGAGACTGGATTCTCAATGCACAAGGGAGATAACCAACATATCGGTGATCATGCTAACCCTGATTTTGAATCGTATAAAACGCACTTTGCTAAGTTCGACACGAACGATCAGCTAACGCTCTTCACTGATGGTTTCCAGGATCAGTTTGGGGGTGAAAATGATAAAAAATTCTACTTCAGAAATTTACTTGAGCTGCTTGAAGAAAACATGGACAAAGAATTGCATGAACAGCGCGAGATCTATAAGAAGGCGTTCAATGACTGGAAGGGTGATACAGAGCAAACTGATGACATGACGATACTTTCAATACTCAAATAATATGATCACAATAAGCCGAAGAGAAACGTTTAATGCAGCACACCGTCTGTTCAGAGAAGAATGGGATGATGCGAAAAATCTTGAAGTCTTCGGAAAATGTTCCCATCCAAATTATCATGGTCATAACTATGTATTAGAGATTCTTGTAACGGGTGAAATAGATCCAAAAACTGGGTTCGTAATGGACCTCAAAGACCTTAAGAAAATTACGCAAGACCATGTTATTGAGAGATTCGATCATAGAAACCTAAATCTTGATTGTAAGGAATTTGAGAACGTAATCCCAACGACGGAAAACATCGCAGTTGTAATTTGGAATATAATAAGGAACCACCTCTCAGAGAATCTTGAGATCGAAGTGCGTGTTTCAGAAACGGAAAAGAACAAAGTCTACTATTCTGGACCTCAACGCACGTAATCCTGCTTATGAACCAGCATATATTGACTGTTTTCAAGTTTTAAATAACCCTGATCGTAACAGAAATAATAGGTCGCACCATTCTTCGTTGTATAGGTGTTCGTGAAATAGTGAAAATTAAATCCTTCCTCAGCCAAGCGCATCTCATCAACTTTCGATTTACCCGTTGGATTTAATTCACTCAAGATTCTTCTGTTTTTACGCAAAATGTTGTTGACCCTCCGAATGTATTTAGTAGAATCAGCATTGAGTCTGTTGTTGTACGTATTACGACAATAGTCAGAGCAAAATTTTTGATCTACCCTTCCTCTCAGCTTGTCACCACATTCTTTGCAAAGTCTTGATTCCATGTTGTTTCAGCGCGTTTTCGATAGAACAATGTTAACATTAATTAACACCAAATTCAAATCCTCCCCTCTACTATTTCTCATCTTTGTAAATTACAGAAAACCGCACTATGGAAGAAATGAATCAAGGTAATGTGAACCCTGCTGAGGCGCTTCGCATCCTAAGTGAGAAGATCCAAAATGAAAAACCGATCATTCAAATGCTTCGTGAAGAGGTGGCTAAAGTGATCGTCGGGCAGGAATACATGTTCGAAAGGTTGCTCCTAGCTTTACTGGCTGACGGACATATTTTGCTGGAAGGTGTTCCTGGTCTCGCGAAAACATTGACCATTAAAACACTTTCTGATGCGATAGACGTTGAATTCAGTCGTATTCAGTTTACTCCGGATCTTTTACCTGCCGATGTAACTGGGACATTGATGTACAGCCAGAAAACGGAAGAATTTCGAGTTAAAAAAGGACCGATCTTCGCGAATTTCGTTTTGGCAGATGAGATCAACCGGGCTCCTGCGAAGGTTCAGTCGGCGCTGCTTGAAGCCATGCAGGAAAGACAGATCACTATTGGTGAAGATTCATTCAAACTTCCATCACCTTTCCTTGTTTTGGCAACTCAAAACCCTATCGAACAGGAAGGAACATATCCACTTCCTGAAGCACAGGTAGATCGATTCATGCTGAAGGTAGTACTCGGTTACCCATCTAAAGAAGAAGAAAAACTGATCATACGATCGAATATACGTCCAACCGGACACATGAAAGTAAATAAGGTGATGTCGCCTTCAGACATCCAGCGAATTCGTGACCTGGTAAAAGAAGTATATATCGATGAGAAGATCGAACAGTATATTGTTGACCTTGTTTATGCAACAAGGACTCCGGCTGATTACGGTTTATCTGATGTTGAACCAATGATCGGGTTCGGATGTTCTCCACGAGCAAGTGTGAACCTGGCATTAGCAGGGAAAGCATACGCATTCCTTCAAGGAAGAGCTTTTGTGGTTCCTGAAGATATTCGAGCGATCGCAATTGACGTGATGCAGCACCGTATCGGATTAACTTATGAGGCCGAGGCAGAAAACATGAACGCTACCGACATCATTCAAAAGATCATTAGCAAGGTAGAAGTGCCATAAAGATGGAAACGAAAGAGCTCCTCAAAAAAATACGCCACTTGGAAATCAGAACCAAGGGACTCACCAAGCATATTTTCTCTGGTGAGTATCACTCTGCCTTTAAAGGGCGGGGTATGGCGTTTAGTGAGGTGCGCGACTATCACTTTGGCGATGAAGTAAGAACAATTGACTGGAATGTAACCGCTCGCTTCAACGAACCTTTCGTGAAAGTCTTCGACGAGGAACGAGAACTTCATGTTATGCTGATCATTGATGTATCAGGATCAGAATACATTGGAACCGGTGAAAGAGTGAAAAAAGATCTTGCCCTTGAGATTGCTGCAATACTTTCCTTTTCTGCATTAAGTAACAATGATAAGGTTGGCGCTATTTTCGTCTCGGATCGCGTCGAAAAATATATTGCTCCTGAAAAAGGGAGAAAACACGCACTCGTAATTTTGCGAGAATTGATCGAACTAGTTCCTAAAAGCAAAGGAACCGATCTCAATGAAGGTTTGCGTTTTTTCAGAAACACCCAGAAGAAAAGAAGCATTGCTTTTGTGATCAGCGATTTCGTTGATGACAATAATTTCATGGAAGGACTTCGTTTAAGTCGTAAAAAGCACGACATGGTTGCACTTCAACTTATTGATGACGTGGAGCGCGAATTACCAGATCTGGGTATCGTTCAACTTGAAAACGCAGAAACCGGAGAACGCACATGGATCAATTCCAATTCGGCCGAAGCAAAACAGATCCACAGAGAAAATTACCGAAAATCGGATGAAGAACTCACGAAAGAAATGATTCGATCCGGGATTGACTTTTGCTCGATCGAAACAGATGAGGACATTATAAAACCACTTGTAAAACTCTTTAAGAACAGGTGATACGATTTCTCGCTATAGCGCTAATAGTATGGACTTCCTCTAATGTAATTGGTCAGGAACTTAATAGCCATATTTCGCAGACAACTGTGAGTATAGGTCAAGCTTTCGAAGTGAAATATCAGCTATCATCTGATTCACTTACCAAAGTGTTTTTCAAAGCGTTCGACAGTGAAATACCCGTTCTGGAAAAAACCGACAGCAGTGTCTTAAGTTCAGATTCAAAAACCATAGAAATCCTAAACCCATTTCAGGATACTTCCTTCGCTAATAATTGGGTGGGTCGATATACTGTTACGGCATGGGATAGCGGGCTCTTTATTATTCCCGGACCGAAGATCGTATTTCAAGATTCAACCTATCAGTTCGATGATCTAGCATTCCAGTGTTTACTTGTTAGCAAGAAACAAGATGTAGACCTATACGATATTCGTGAAAATTTCACCGAATTACCTCCAAAACCTTTCAAGTTCTTTGATTTCCTGATCAATTGGTGGTGGGCAATCTTGATCATCCTTATCACTTTGATATTCCTGCTATGGAAAAGCCGTAAACCAAAAGTTGTTGAGGTCAAGAAAGAAATATCATTGAAGGATCGAACACTATTCGCAATAGACAGTTTAGAGGAGGCGAAGCTTTGGGAAAAGGATAGATTAAAAGATCACTTCGTAGAATTATCTTACATCATGAGACGCTATCTCTCTGCACGATATTCTGATTCATTGATGGAAAAAACGACAGAAGAGATCAAGTTCTACCTAATACACAGAGGGCTCGAGCGCGATACCATTGAAACCATCACGACTATACTTTCATCGTCTGACATGGTGAAGTTTGCTAAATCCGAACCGGATCTTATTTCGATCCTAAAATTCTCTAACCTGGCAAGACAGATCGTAACTGAGACGAGTCCATTAGAATTCGACACTGATGAATAATTGGAATGTGAGAATATGGGAATATGATTTCAACGCAACAGTTTGGTTGTGGTTGTTGCTTGTTGTACCTCCTATTCTTTACTTTCTTTTGCTCGCTGAAAAAAGAAGAAAAGGAGACATTACTTTTTCGCGCTCAACAAATGACCAACGTTCACTGGGCTCATCTTGGATATCACGCCTGAGAGAAGGGATTATTGTCTCATTTGGATTAGCATTGACTTTGTTGATTTTTGCACTTGCTAAACCCTATCATTGGAGCATGAATGACGACTCATCTGTAGATTACAAATACGGAATTGACATCATCTTAACGATGGATGTTTCAGGGTCAATGCTCGCCAGAGATTTTGAACCTAATAGGCTTGAGGCAGCGAAACTTGTTGCCAAAGAATTTATCAAAGGTCGCCGTGGCGACAGAATTGGACTTGTGGTTTATGGAGAAAGTGCATTTACAGCTTGTCCTGCTACATTAGACTACAACGTCTTGATCGAACAACTTTCCCGTGTGGGTGTTGATGACAGAATTGGAAGCGGAACTGCTATCGGAACAGGCTTAGGAACAGCTGTAACAAGACTAAGAGAAGAACGCGAAAGTGGAAAGGTCATTATCCTCTTGACAGATGGAAGAAACAATTCAGGAGAGATCTCGCCTATGACGGCAGCCGAGCTGGCCAGAGCAAAAGGAATTCGTGTTTACACCATTGGTATGGGAGGAAAGGGGCCCGCTTTGATGCCGCAAAACACCGTATTCGGAACACAGTTCGTACCGCAGGAGGTTGATATTGACGAAACAACGCTAAAGAAAATAGCTGACCTCACGGATGGCAAGTACTTCAGGGCAACCAATAAAAATAGCCTGCAGGATATCTATGCGGAGATCGAGAAACTTGAAAAACGAAAACTAGAAGATCAACGCTACAAATCAGAACCACCCGCTCATCCGGAAGGCTTTTTAAATTGGGCCTTTGTTTTGCTCATTTTATCAGTAGGCTCTTATTCAGTTTTATTCCGATTCAATGACTAAGCTACAACCAAAATATCAGCGTTCTGCATTGATGATGTTTATCATTGGTTGGGAAGTGATTTTCTTCGCTATACTGGCTGTGGTAATGAGTATTTTCGGATATTTTACCCATTCCGGCTCAAATTATCTGGCGTTCAAGCATGAGTCGGTTTTGCTCTTGTTAGTCATTTTACCGACACTTGGAATTCTTCAGATCCGAAGAAGCCAACAATTCATAAATACGACAACTAAACTCGGTGCAGCAAGTAAATCCCTGATCTATCAGGAATCAATGCTGAGAACATTCATTAAGCATTTCTTCATACGAAACACACTTGGATTTTTGATCTTGGCGATGGCCGGACCAGTTTATGGATCGAAGAAGGTCAAAGCAACCAAAGAGACACTTGAACTGGTTATTTGCCTGGACATTTCTAATTCGATGAACGCGAAAGATATTTCCAAAGAGAATTCTCGCCTGGACATATCCAAAAGAGCGCTGATCCAATTGATCAATAATCTCAATGGTGAACAGATCGGTTTGGTTCTTTTTGCAAACTCTGCGTTCGTACAATTACCGCTTACATCAGATTATCCTGCCGGAAAACTTTTCATCAAGGATGTAGAAACAAGCATGATCTCAGATCAAGGAACGAGTATCGGAGAGGCGCTGAATGTCGCTACCAACATGTTCTCTGAAAAGAAGGTCGCAAAAGGGATCATACTAGTTACAGATGGTGAAGATCATGAAGCAGGGTTGGAAAATGTATTGGAAAACATGCGCGAAAAGTCCATCCAGTTGAGCGTCTTAGGAATTGGTACACGCGAAGGAGGACTCGTTCCTAAAGATCCACAAAGACCAGAGATCGGATATAAAACTGACGCGCTGGGTAAGACTGTCTTATCAAAACTTAACCGTGAATTGATAAAGAATATCGCCCAAAAAGCTGGTGGATTTGCTCATTTTTCTGACAATGAATTTCCAGATCTTTCACCTTTATTAACAGAATTGAAGACGATGAAGAGGTCCAAAATAGATACCTTAGACTTTGATGTCCAACAGGATCGTTATCGCATACCCCTCATTTTTGCTTTAGTGATGTTGTTGGGCTATTTAATTATACGTACAGAAATTCTGACTAGACAGAAAA
>JBMSGX010000024.1:0-17993 GCA_049416285.1 Crocinitomicaceae bacterium
AACAACTTGCCGTCCCTATACTGAATACCAATAGCTACTCCGTCATATTTCAATTCGCACACGTACTGGAGCTTTCCCTCAATCAGCTTATGATTTCTGGTTTCCCAATCTTTGATCTCCTCCAATGAGTATGAATTAGACAAGGACAACATTGGATATTTATGCTTTACCGTTTCAAACTTCTTGGTAATATCTCCGCCGACACGCTTAGTTGGAGAAACCTCAGAAGCAAATTCAGGAAACTTCTCTTCTAGCTCCTGAAGTTTTTTCAGAAGCATATCAAAATCATAATCAGATATCTCCGGGGACGACTCTACATAATACAGGTGGTTATGCCTGTTTAGCTCATTTGTCAAATGATCGATCTCCCTTTTTACAGACTCCTTATCCATGACTCTAAAGTACTTTTTGTCCACGGACCATTCGCGGTTTGTTCTGCAAATCTTTCCGCACCTCAATGTTAACAAAGCCATTTTGAGTAAAAAGATCCTTTACTCCGTAAGCATTATCCTCATGAATCTCAAAATACACCCATCCACCTGCTTTTAAGTTGAGTTTGGCATTTTCAGTAATGATTCGATAAAAGATTAATGGATCATTATCCTCAACGAACAATGCAACGTGAGGCTCGTAGTCTAAAACATTTTCAGCCATTACATGGCTATCGCTAAAGGGAATATAAGGTGGGTTCGAAACCCAAACATCTGTACCCTTCAAATCTTTATAATTGGCTGTTCCGAGTGCGTCAAACTTTCTGAAATCTACATTTCCAGAAAGTTTATCATTGTTCTTCGCAGCAATCTCCAGGGCCTCATCAGAAATCTCAAGACCGACAACATTAAAGCCGGGCATTGACTTTGCAAGTGAAATGGCAATACATCCGCTTCCACTACAAATATCTACAATTGTACCTGATTCATTTTTATGAGATCCTGACACCCATGCAACGAGCTCCTCAGTCTCTGGTCTTGGAATTAGAACCCCTGGTTCAACATCGAATCTCAATCCAAAGAATTCAGTCTCGCCAAGAATGTATTGGATTGGCTCATTCTTCAACAACCTTTTTAATGCAAAATGATAATAGAGCAAGTCTGACTCGCTTAAATTACCATCAAAAGTAAGGTAGTCTAAATCACTGATTTTAAACCTATTTACGGTTAAATCTCTTAGTATTGATTTCAGTTCATTTGCAGAGAACCTATCTTGAAGTTTTTCTTTGAAATACTGCTTTATATCGCCGAAAGAATTAGCGCCTACAAACATTAATCTCTTGGTTTGTCCTTATTGAAATAGTATGTATAACCGAAACCAATTACGAAAGCCTGTGTTAGCTTATCATAATCATTCGGATTCCAGGTTTCATCCGAAGTCAATCCTAAAAGTTGCGGCCTAAAGCCATACCCCATTATGTTATAACCCACATGTAACCTGAATGAATTCCATTGATCTACTGAAAGTATGAAAGCTATTCCCGGCTCAACAAAAGAAGAGTTCACCTTCACCGTACCTACTCCAGATTCATCATTTAGATCTGTATTTATAATATTTTGACCGTAACCGATCTTTACACCGAAATCTGTCGCAAACCGCTCATTATGAAATTTATCATATCCAAGCTTAATAAAACCACTGGCAGAATGAATTTGACCCGAGAGCTCATCAGGCACAGAGAACTCATTCACTGTAAATAACGAGTACCTTGCTCCCGCACCAACGTTCAAGTGAAAAGGAAATGAATACTGACCGAACATTGCCACACTCACCAAGCCCTGCATGATATCCTTGTAAGGTTCATTTACAGCAGCGTTCGGCAGGCCTAACTCAAGATTGTACGAGAATTTAGGCTCAATCTTTTGAGCACCGAGCTGAAGAGAAACTGCAAATGCGAGAAATGATAAAATCCTTTTCATTGCCTTTAATAACGCTAATCTACCAATTAAATTTCACTCGTTTATGGTAAGCTTGAAATACTGATTAGTTTTGCAGAATGAGCAAAGGGGTGCTATATATGATACTGTCTGGACTATGCTTCATTATAGTCAACTTCTTCGTGAAACTTCTTGGCGCACAAAACAGCATTGAATTCGCGGAAGGATTGCAGAAATACCCCGCTCACGAGCTAGTTCTGGCAAGATCTGTCGTGTCACTTGCAATCAGCTTTGTAGTTATCAAGCAAAAAAAACTACCTCTTTTCGGAAACAATAAAACATGGTTAATCATTAGAGGAGTGGCGGGAACGATTGCCTTAACCATATTCTTTTATACGCTCCATCATTTACCGCTAGCATTGGCGGCTGTGATACAATACCTGGCTCCTATATTCACCGTATTCTTTGCTATCCTGCTTTTAGGTGAAAAAGTAAAAGTACTACAATGGTTGTTTATTGGAATTTCATTCTCAGGGGTTGGTTTAATTACAATCTCAAAGTTGTACGGTATTGATCTTGGTGAAAACATTTCACTAGAATGGCTAATTCTGGGAATCATTGCAGCAGTATTCAGCGGTGTAGCCTATGTCTCCATAATGAAGTTAAGAACAACGGACGCACCTATCTCCATTGTATTTTACTTCCCCTTGATCGCAGCTCCAACAATGACGATATTCTGTCTTTTCGACTTTGTTATGCCCCAAGGAATTGAGTGGGTCATACTATTAGTGATAGGGATATTCACACAATTCGCTCAAATACTAATGACAAAAGCCTTTCACTTAGGAAAAGCATCCGTCATTGCGCCAGTTCAGTACCTCGGGGCAATCTATGCGTACTTGATCGGTTTTTTTATGTTTGATGAATCCTTGAGCTGGATAATTGACTTGGGGATAATCTTGATCATCTTTGGTGTATTCGCCAACGCCATACTGAGAAATAGATAGTATTCGTTAACTTTAGTACGTGGCTAGAAAAATTAAAAGAGAAACACTTGCTCAATTTGGCAATCTTGAACTACTTGCAAAACAAGTTGTGGAAGGGTTTATCACTGGAATGCATAAAAGTCCTTTCCACGGCTTCTCCGTAGAGTTTGCCGAGCACCGATTATACAATAAAGGAGAATCCACTCGACACATTGACTGGAAGCTCTATGCTCGGACAGGAAAGCTCTTCACCAAGAAATACGAAGAAGAAACAAACCTTCGTTGTCAGATCGTTCTTGACACTTCAAGCTCCATGTTCTTCCCTGCTGATTCAGAACACAACAAACTGGAGTTTTCTGTGCTTGCTGCATCATCATTGATCGAGTTACTGAAAAAACAAAGGGATGCCGTAGGAATAACCTTTTTTGATGAGACCGTTCGCTTACACACAGAAACCAAAACTTCTAGCTCGCATCATAGATATCTATTTGCTGAATTAGAGTCCATGCTCAAGAATTATGATGGAACTCAGAAAAAAGCAAGTACTTCCGAAGCACTGCACGAAATAGCAGAATTAAGTCACAAAAGAAGCTTGATATTAATATTTTCTGACCTATTGGACGATCCTGAAAATACGGAAGAGTTCTTCAGAGCCATCCAACACCTTAAACATAACAAGCACGAAGTTGTCCTCTTTCACACGCTAGACGCATCTATGGAGATCAACTTTGAACTTGAGAACAGGCCATACAACTTGGTTGACATGGAAACCGGCGAAAAGATCAAATTACAGCCACAGGAGTTTCAGGATGAATATAATAAAGCAATAAAAAAATACTTCCATGAAATCGAAATGAAGTGCACTGACTTCGGAATAGATTTCACCACGTGTGATATCAATAAAGGATTTCACCAAGTACTACTTAGCTACCTTTTGAAGCGTCAGAAACTCTTCTAAATTAAATGATCCTTTCCGATCAAGTCTAGAACTGTTTTTACTGGCGTGAATACTTCTTTAGGAACTTCCACAAACAACGTATTCCAAAAAGCCATCGAGCCATTCCAAAGACCCGGTAACTCATGGTATACAACATGCTGACCCTTGTGATCTTTCTCCACACGTATAAAGGCATTCCTATCAATGAATTTATTCAAATCAACACGCTCTCCATTAACAGTTCGTGGATTCATCACAATGAAAACAGGATTAAAATGAGTGCTTTTTTCTAACAACTGTGCGGTCTTCTCATCTTTTGGCAATTGCACCTTCTCCACTATCTGCTTCGTGGCAACCCCTTCATATTCAACCCAAAAAGGCCCGCCACCCGGAGCACCTTCATTTACAACCATACCACAAACACGTGTTGGCCGATCACACATAGCGTGAATATGTGCAGCAGTTATCTCACTCAACTCTTCTTCTCTAAAAACTTCGAATCTCGTATTGAAACTTTGTAATGCCTCAATTGAGTAATTATCTGCGAGAGAAAATAGATCCTTCTGAAAGCTATCAAGCAACCCATACAACATCTTCCAAGAATTCAATGAAAGCTGATGTCTACCTGTGGGCTGTATGTTGTCGATATTTTTGACGCAGACCAATTCTGCATCCAAATTGTTCAAATTCTTTAATAAAGCACCATGACCTGCGGGACGTCTGATCAATTCTCCATCAATAGAAGCCGGCTGACCATCTTTATCGAAGCAATAAGCATCTGTTGAAGGATCCTGAAAGGAGTATTCAATTTCTAACTTATCTGTTGTGACAGCAGCAACAGCACCCTTTATCAAATCCAGTGAGTCTTTCTGGACTGTGTAATGAATATTAACGTCATCTGACAATTCAGAAAACTGCAAACAATGCTCTTGAAACGGCTTAAGAGTTCGACTTCCTAAAGAATGAAACGGAACCATTCCTTTGGGAATACTAGCCAAAGACATCCCTTCATCGGACAATAAAAACTCAACAATTTCTTTTCGTGTCATTGCCGAATAAGCGTCGCCCAGGCGTTCTTTCATCTCTTCGAAAAATGGAAATTGCTCGAGATTTTTAAAGAAATGACGGACATCACCCGTTTCAATCCCATCAACCAAGAATTGAAACAAGAACCCAAACATGCGAGAGCCGGAACCACTTGCAGGAATGAAAAAACATGTATTTGCAGGAAATGAAACATCCGCATATAGCCCCCTCTCTTCTTCTGAAAACTGGAGAATACCATTCAATGGCGAACAAACATCCACCACATTCAACACTGGCTCTTCCTGTAGCTGTTCTTGCTGTCTTTTCAACTGGTCATCCACAGTGGTTGGTTTTGATTTTGTAAATTCACTCGTGCTTTCAACGGTTGAATATATTAAATATCTAGTGTCTTCTAAAAAAAGACACGGTATTCATTCCCCATTTATTTACGATTTATCGGATAAGTGTCTAAAAATCAAACACTCTGAAAAAGATCGCCAAAAACTTAATCTATTCTCAGACCTGAACCGATCAAACCCTGAATCAATAACCATTACTGATCATGGGGCCGGTTCAAAACGAATGAATAATAATAGAAGGGTCAAGGATATTTACAAAACCAGCTCCTCAAAAGGTAAGTACGGCAACCTTCTTTATCAATTAGCTAAACATTATAAACCAGCCAGAATACTGGAGCTTGGGACGTCCCTCGGCAATGGAACACTTCAACTTTCTCTTGGAAACCCTTGCGCATTGATCACAACAGTTGAAGGATGCCAGGAAACAGCACGAATTGCAATGAATAACTTTGATTCGCTCGAACTTCAAAATATTGAGTTGATCAATTCTACATTCCATGATTATTTTTCCAATTTAAATAAGGAATCCTTCGACCTAGTCTTCATTGACGGACACCATGACGGGAATGCACTCTTAAGATACCTTGTGGCCATTACTCCTTTTATTCATGATGATACGATCATTATCCTAGATGATATTCGCTGGAGCGACTCAATGCTCGAAGCATGGCGACAAATCATCTCAAGTGAGAATTACAATGTTAGCATAGACCTATTTCGAATTGGAATTATTCTCCGCAGATCACAGCAGCAGAAAGAGCATTTCACCCTTAGAATGTAGCCGTTAACAGATCTAAAAGTTCAGGTTGTTTTGATGCAGGTACAGAGAAATTAGATTCAGTTGCCCAATCTTCAAAAACCCCATCAGGATGCCTCTCAACTGTAGTTGCAGCAATGGACACCGAAGGCGCTGAAGTAACGCTCATATCAAACTCGACTGCACTTAGTTCCTCTTCCACCTTCTCTTCTGCCTCAGCAAAAGCTAATTCAACAGGCCTCATTCCATCAGCTCGGTTTGCATCCTCCATCACAACTTCAGACTTTGCTTGCTCATTTAGTGATCTTGTTTCAACATTCGTCGATACAGGAACTTCAACTGCAACATTCTCCTCTTCCATAAAAAGTGACTCCTCTTGGACAACTTCATTTTGAGCCAAAACGTCTGGAGTGTTTGACAAGTTATTATAAGCAAAAGGCACAACTAACAACGCCAATAACAGCACGGCTGCTGCATAAAACAACGGCTGCTGGTACAACGGCTTCTCCCTCGGAACCAAAACAGCGGCAAACGACAGGTACCAAGCGTACTTCCTTTGCCCGTGAACCTGATCAAATAGATCATCAAGATCACCTTTTACTTTAGCCGACGGCACAATCTTTTCAGAAGCAACTGAATCAACTTCGTCCATGAATCCTTGGAGCTCTGTATATGCTTCAGCATCACTTGCCATCTCTGACACTTCCGCGCGTTCAGCAGTAGTTAGCTCCTCGAAGGATTTTTCTCGTATAATATCAAATAGATCCTTTTTCATCATTATCTGTTTAAGACAGGATTATATTCTTTTAATTTCTCCGCGAGGTTCTTTGTAGCATAAAACAGTCTTGATTTAACTGTTCCATCACTTATCTCAAGAATCTCTGCAATTTCTTTTATTGAAAGCCCTTGAATATGACGCATTTCAAAGACCTCTCTATGCTTAGTATCTAATTCTCCCATATTCAGTTCAAACATTTCCTTAAACCTACTTTCATGAACTTCCTTTTCTACATTTGCATTAGAATCCGACAAGGCAAAGTGCCCGTCCAAACCTGAAGAAGTGTTTTTTCGAACCTCCTGCTTTTTGTATTCATTCTTACACATGTTATTAGCAACTGAATACACCCAGGTTTTGAATTTTCTACTCGGATCGAACAATTCAGGCTTCCGAACGATCTTCGCAAAAAGGTCATGAACAAAGTCTTCTGATTTCTCTCTATCTTTCCATAGCATGCGCATGAAATAACCTAACAAGGGACCAGAATACCTTTCGTACAGCTCATTAAAAGCCCGTTTATCTCCTTTCGCTATGGAGACCATTAATGACTCGTCAGTCATTGTTTTATATTGAGGCTTAACCAGTCTCATTAATAACTATCCTTCAGTCTTTTCACCGTTTCATACTTGCCACACTGAACACTGACCTTTGTCATTGCTTCTTCCACGCTCTCCAATTTAGCCTGCTCCCCATTCTCTTTGTAGTGTTTGTATAGCACTAAGAGCATTGGTAGGTAATTCGAAGACAAATTTTTCATTTTATCGTTGGTCGAATTATTAACCGGATACTTCTTTAATTTTTTATCCCAAAGCTTTTCGTTGCGATGAAGATTGTCATACGCGCTACTATGATATTCAAACACCAATCCTGTCAGATATAGATTACCCTGAATAGGCTTAAAATATTCCTTCGGTGTTGTAAGCGAAACCGCAATAGACTTTGATTCATTCTGCGCAACAAATTCTCTAAAGAAAGATATGTCAACCGTTTTTCTATTGGGTAGTTTATATCCTTCTGACTTCAGCTTAGACCTATACTCATCACTCTGAAGCATATCGAGTGAAACCACTCGAACATCACTTCGAACATTAAAATTCAATTGAGTGTACAGCGCACTGTAAGTATCATCAAACCCATGAGTAAGAAGAGTACCATTCTTAGGAACAGACAGCAAAAGATCTTCAGCATAATACTTTAGATCACCATCTAATCGTTTTGCAGCCACCAATTTGGACAAATACTCTTTCGCCTTGGTATCATTCTTTGTAATATGATAATAGGCTGCCTTTTGAACATGTACATCTGTATTATTCGGACGTATAGACTCTGCCTTATCCAAATGATCTATGAGCGACACATCATAGTTTCCTGCAACATATTTATAATAATGATATTCGAATGAATTAGGCGCCGTCTTCTCCAATGAAGAAACGGCATCATCCATAGCCTGTTGTTGCATCGTTGTAGGAGACCTTTGCACACGCTGGTTGGCGGCCATATTTTTGCTTTGCACAAAACCTGCGCTTGCACTTTGCACTTCCATATCTTTCGCGACCGAAACTTCTTTTGAAGGTGCAGCCGTGCGCTCATACGACGCCGCTTTCATCTTCTTACGACCGGCCTTCTCTGACTTGATCTCAAGCTCATCTAAAACAACAATTGTATCCTTTTGAACAGATGGTTCTTGCTGATTGGAATTCTGATTTTGATGCACCTGACCGTATACGGAGGAGCTTAAAAGAAATAATCCAAATAGAATTTTACGCGTAAGCATAATGTAATTTTATATGCTGTACAAGTTAGGGACTATTTGGTTCAAAAAAAATTAGAGATAAATTATTGCTCACCTTCAGCAGTGAACAAGAATTTATTTGGCGAGATCAAATTGGACTTAACCGCATACATCACAATGCCCGCAGTATTCTTAACCCCTAGCTTACCCATGATGTTTTTACGATGCGTATTTACCGTGTGTGCAGATAAGAAAAGCTTCTCTGCAATTTGAGCATTTGTAAACCCTTCGGCGATCATTGTAATTATCTCTTGCTCTCGTTTCGAAATGATAATCGGATCACATGAGAAATCTTCAAAATTGATGTCCTCTACATCCAAATTAGCTTCATGAATTGTCTCGAGGATCTGTCCGCAAAAAAACTTATTCCCTTTGCCCGTTTCGTTGACAGCATCTACTATTTCAGGAATAGAGCAATCTTTTTTAACATAACTAGTTACTCCTGCTCTCAATGCGTCAACGAGTGTTTGCGCAGATTGCTCTGGAGTAATAGCCAAAACTTCTAACTTATCATTTCCAGACCTGATCTTATTGATCACATCAATATCAAATCCTGGCGCTGTGAAGTCGATAAGAACTACATCAGTATCGAAAGATCGTACAATGTCAGTGAGCTCCTCGTTGCATTTCGCTTCTCCCACCACATCAACATCTAGCTTTGAGCTAATGACAGACCTGAGGCCCACCCTAACTAGATCATTACTGTCTGCGATTACCAACTTCATTATTTAGAATAAATTTAGATAAGCAAATATAAGGGTAAAATAAAAAGCCACCTGAATTGGTGGCTTTCAATTTTATCAACATTGAATTCTTAAACTTTCAAACACCAGTTGAATTCATCAGCTATACGACCTGTTTTCAGGTCATTTAAATAGTCTTTAATCTTATTACTGATCTCTCTTGTTTCGACCGCAGGCAGTTCGAAGATCTCATCTCTGAATCCGATCTTTGCGATATGCGCGATCGTCGCTGCAGTGCCTGCACCAAATGCATCTGTCACCTTTCCAGCACGAAGGCCTTCAACGATTTCCTCAACCGTAACCTTTCTTTCTTCAACCTCTACTCCCCACGACTTTGCGATCTCCAAAACAGAGCGTTTCGTCACACCTCTAAGAATGGTATCTGAATCTTCAGATGGCGTTATTAATTTACCATCAATTTCGAATACGATGTTCATTGTTCCAGACTCCTCGATGTACTTATGCTCTTTCGCATCTGTCCATACCAGTTGGTGGAATCCTTGCTCTTGAGCAAGTTTTGCAGGATACAACGAAGCCGCGTAGTTTCCTGCGGTCTTTGCACGACCAACACCACCTTCTGCAGCACGTGTATAATATTCTTCAATTTTCACATTTACCGGCTGCGAATAATAAGCTCCTACGGGACAAGTGAAGATCACAAATTTGTAGGTTTCGGATGGTTTAATTCCGATAAAATCATCTGTCGCAAACATAAAAGGACGGATATATAACGAGTAACCTTCCTTATTCGGAATCCAATCCTTGTCTAATTCAACTGTTCTTCTGATCAACTCAGTGAACATACCTTCAGGAAGCATTGGCATACACATACGTACACAAGACTCTGCAAAACGCTTTTCATTCATATCAGGTCTAAAGATCAATATATCTCCATTAACCGTTTTATTAGCCTTCATCCCTTCAAAGATGGATTGACCGTAATGAATCGCACTGGTTGCCGGGTGCAAACTGAAAGATTCGAATGGTTTGATCTCCGGCTGTTGCCAGGCACCTTCCTTGTACTCCATGATCAACATGTGATCAGAAAACACCTTTCCAAAAGGAAGGTTATCCCAATCCACAGCGGTAATTCCGGAATTTTCAGTTTTTGTGATTTTCAATGATAAGGTCTCGTTAAGCATACTTAAGGTAAATGTGAGTGCAAAGATACTCAGAATGTCGGATTTAACAAAATATTCAATGCGTGATAACTACACTTAAATCGCTATTTTTGAACCATTGGAAAAGAGTGTTGAAATACTGCGTGAGTATTGGGGGCATCATCAATTCAGACCTTTACAGGAAGAGATCGTTGATGCATCGATTTATGGACATGATGTGTTCGCTATCCTTCCTACAGGTGGTGGTAAATCTGTTTGCTTTCAAGTACCTGGAATAGCTCGTGAAGGAATAACATTAATCATCTCTCCGCTGATTGCTTTGATGCAGGATCAGGTTCGTACACTCAAAGAAATGGGACTCAATGCTGTTATGCTCAGTTCAGACATGAAGTACAGAGAAATAGACATTGCTCTGGATAACGCTCGTTTTGGTAACACTCAATTCCTTTATTTAAGCCCTGAACGCCTTAAGTCATCCCTGTTTTTAGAACGATTTAAAGCCATGGACATAGGTTTGATTGTAGTAGATGAGGCACATTGTATTTCACAGTGGGGTCATGATTTCAGACCATCCTATCAGGAGATCGGCAAGATCAGAGAATTACACCCGGAAGTGCCAATGATGGCTGTAACAGCTTCTGCAACGGAGCAAGTGAAAAATGAGATCATCGAACTTCTTCATCTTAGAAACCCCAAAACGTTCATAGGCAATACCTTTCGGCCAAACATTCATTACAGTGTTAATGAAAGTGAGAACAAAGATGTAGACATCTTGAACTTTTGCAAGGAAAGGATTAATGAAACAGGCATCATTTATTGCTCGACAAGAAAGAAAGTTAAAGAATTGACACGAAAACTTCGAGCGATCAATATTTCGGCAGGGTTTTATCATGGCGGTCTTAGTGCAAACGATCGCAAATTCATGTTAGACTCGTGGATGAATGGAAGTTTAAATGTAATGGTCGCCACAAATGCATTCGGAATGGGTGTGGACAAGGCAGACGTTAGATTTGTACTACATCATGACATTCCATCGAGCATTGAAGCATATTACCAAGAAGCAGGAAGAGCAGGAAGAGACGGTAAATCAGCTCAGGCCATCTTATTTTGGGAATTTGCTGACCTAACAAGTAATACAGATGGAATTCAAGCAAAATTCCCCGACCCAGAAGAGCTTAAAAAGACATATGCGGCCTTATGTAATCATTTGAGCATTGCTTTTGGCTCAGGTGAAGACGAAACATATGAATTCGACCTGATAGCTTTTACAAAGAACTACGACCTTGCTATCGCCAAAGCTTATTATCATTTAAAAGCGTTGCAACTAAATGAACGCTTAACTTTCAGTGAAAAGAGCTTTCAACCCACGAAATTGAAGTTTGCAGTCAATAACTCCACGCTATATAAGTTTCAGGTAAATCATGACAGCCTATCATCATTGATCACATTACTCACTAGAAGTTATCCAGGCATCTTTGAATATTTTGTTAGCCTGAATGAAATGGAAATTGCAAAAAGACTGAAGATAAGTACGGATAAACTTCGCTTACAACTTCAGCAACTCGAGCAATTTGGTTTGATCGATATTAGTTACCAATCTGATAAACCGAGGATCACTTTTCAAGTTCCACGACCATCAAGTAATGACAGCCCGGTAACCACTGCCCATTACAACCACCGAAAACAAGTTGAGCTGGAAAAAGTGAAGGCAATGAATGATTATGCGCTATCTAATGACTGTCGCTCATCGTTGATCTCCGCTTACTTTGATCTGGATCCGCGAGATTGCGGTGTTTGTGACAATTGCAAAAGAAAAACGAGCGCTACGTACACGACGAAAGAGCTAAAGTTGTTGATCCAGGAACAGCTACCAGCTTCGATAAATGAATTATCTCATCGAAATAATTCAGATAGGAAACAGGTGATCAAAGCCCTAAGAGAATTAACGCTCGAGGAAAAAGTAATCTTCGAAAACGATCAGTATCTGCTAAGACACTAGTTCTTCACGATCGTTTTTAGCTCATGCACCTCCTTTTGTAATTGCTGAATTGACTTCGCCAGTTGTTTATCATCCATTCTTACATCTGGCAACTCAGGAGAGATATAGTTCACAAATTTCCAGATCTCCAGTACTGAATTCACATGAACATTATACGGCTCATAGAATGGGTTGGTAGAGGAAAGTTGAAACGATTGTTCCGATTTTAATAGGTTGTGTACTATCTTAAATACAATACCGTCATCTTTGGTCACTACAATGCATGGTGTTCCATTGCGAATACTCATCCAGTTTTGAACGTATTCTCCAATTACATAAGAACCTTCAACTACAGGAGGCATTGAATCACCTTTAATCGGAAACGATCTATACTTTCTATCACGTGAAAGAAATGGCAAATGGAATGTCGGTAAAACTTTTAAATAATCTGGATCCGCATAACCGGATGTATATCCAGCACTCGCCTTTTGTGGAATCAGCTCAATTAAATCTTCGTTTTCTTCATTCACCTGAGAAGTCAAAACGCGCAACCTGATTCCGGATGCATCCACGGCTACTCCACTATCCAGTCTTTTCCAGTCTTTATCCTTGTACACTGACAAATCCTTTCGCACCAATTCATCAATTGAGATCTTAAAATAATCGCTCATTTGGATCAACCCTTCAAGACTTGGTTGAGCAACATTATTCTCATATCCAGAATATGAGCTACGTGTTAGACCTAGATCGTTAGCGACCTCCTCCTGAGACTTTCCTATTCTTTTACGAAGTAATTTTAGATTCCCACCTATTGTCATGTCGGTATTTTAATCAGTTTTATGTCGGAAAAATAATCATTTCTTAAAAAACTGACAAATTTTGATCATTTTTTAATCAATCAAAATAGGCTCACCGAAAAACTCAGCACGTGTTTTAATGTATTTGGCTCCAAAGAATATGATCTGCGAGGAGTAATAAACCCAAAGTAAAATAATCATTAAAGCGCCAGCAATTCCGCTCTCTGCCGCGAAGAAGTATTTTCCTAAATAGAGTTTTATTAGCACCTGGCCTAGGTATAGCAGCAAGGATGTTACGATACTCCCTGTTAGTACATATTTCCATTTAACCGTGCCACTATGCAGGAATTTGAAAATTAAAAGGAATACGATGAAATTCATAATCAATGGAATCCCATGCTTTGAAAATTCAGAAAAGAGCCAATGTACTACCTCAGCTTTTTCTAAAAACTTATCAGAAACAGAAAGAATTATCGTTTCCGTAAAGTACATAGCTATAACTACCACCGTAAGGGCAGCAACAAACAATAACGAAACACCTCTTGAAATAAGCGTTGATAACACGAGCTTCTTCCCGGTCTTTGGAGAAGGTGTAATATCCATAAATACATCTAAGCTCCTTCTCATCGACATCATCAAAGCAGAAGCCGAAAAAAGCAATGCAATGATTCCAACTAACTCAAGAAAAAAGCTGCTTTTCGTAAGGTCAAGACTGTTTAAGAAATCAAAGATCCCGTCTACATCTTTAATCCCAGTATATTGTGATATCGCAAGTTTTAAAATCTCAACAACTCTACCATGCCCGAGCAGTCGACCGGCATATGCGATAGTCAAATACAGAATTGGCACCATAGCGAACAACGCATAATACGCCAACGCTGCTCCGTGCATCAACGATCTTTCCTTGAAAAAATCAAGAAATGTCTTTTTGAGTATTTCTAAATTGTTCTTAATGAACATTTCGCTCTATATTGATCGTGCAATCGTTTGACATGGGCTTGGAGCTTGCAAGCATCACCTCTTCCCCATTTTCCGATTCAAAGTAATTGAAATAAAACAATCCTGTATGAATCGTGTTTCGGTATTTCAAATCTATACCTAAATCAGAAACTACAAATTCTGTAGGACGAAAAAAAACACTTTTCCCGTCAAGCTGAACTTGATTTAGTGGGCCGAGAAGCTGTCCTTCCGCTTTGTCTGTTGGGTTAAAATAAAAACTAAAAGCCTTATCAACTCTTGCAATTCGCCCATTTTTCAAATAGGCAATATCATCAACCATCCCTAATAATTCGGAACCGTCATGAGACACAATCAAGATCCCAACATCTCTAGAACTTACAAGCTCCTGAAAGTAATTTACGATCTTCAATCTTAAACGCTGATCCAAATGGGCAAAAGGTTCATCTAACAAGAACACCTTAGGCTCCTTGGCTATCGCCCTCGCAATTGAGAGTCGCTGCTGCTCTCCTCCAGAAAGTAAATGCGCTTTCCTGTTTCTTGCATCTTCGAGTTCTACAAGTTCGATCAACTCATCCACGAACTCATCTCTGGTCTTTTTATCAAGGGATAAAATCTTTTCTCTTATATTCTCCTCAACGGTCTGATACAACGCTAAACCGAAATCCTGATCAACGAGCTGTATGTCCTCATATTCAGGGATAAGTTTTTCTGACGGGTCTAACAATGGAATTCCGTCAAAGATGATTTCTCCGGAAGCTAAAGACACTCTTCCGGCAAGCGATTTAAGCAAGGTGGTTTTCCCTTCCCCACTTTTACCTATCACACCAATGATCTTACCCGGCGAAAGCAATAGTGACACATCCTCAAGGATCAAATGATCCTTCTCCACAGATATACTTTTAGCTTCAAGCACCTCCTAATCGATCAGATCTTTAGGGAACTCTTGCGCAGCTATGTAAACTCCAGGAACCGGATTTGAAAGTGGCTCATAGTCCTTGAGAAAGATCTCCAGGAGCTCGTTATCTTGCACCTTATAATCTGACAATAAACTTTCCGAGCACCCAATTAACAGATCCATAGCATCATTTGACTGCACACTAAATAGTCGCATTTTTGGAACATCGTATGAAAACTGTCGGCCATCAGCCAATTCTCCGGCTAACGTGTATGTACCATTCTTGACCACTTCGATCTTCTTTACATCTGAAGTTACCTCCAGCTCATCCTGCCATTCATAATGTCTGTTCAATTCTGACTCATTCCCGTCATTGTGCATATCCGCATATTCCTGAGAGAAATCATCATTTAAGAGATAAACTTTAACAGTTAGTGCCATAGATTTCCTTTTCTACAAATGTATCAAGTTATAACTGATTTTCTTTCAACAGATAAAGACGTTTACGAATTAATTACTTTTGCCTACCAATTCAAAGACGTGAATCACACACTTGTACTACATAAAAAGAAATTAGGGTCTATTCTTAGAAAGCATCCATGGGTGTTTTCTGGAGCAATTAGAACCAATACAGACAATCTAGAAGACGGTGACCTGGTGACTGTCGTGGACCACAACGACACCTTTCTGGGACGTGGCTATTATCAGCACGCGACAATCGCTGTACGAATAATGACCTTCGAAGATATACCCATCGACCAGGCCTTTTTTAATGAACGCATTCAAAATGCCATTGATTACAGACTTCAAATCAATCTTCTCCGCAAGGATAATAACATACTACGTCTGATTCATGGCGAGGGAGACTCACTCCCAGGTTTAATCGTTGATTACTATAATGGTGTAGCCGTAATCCAATGTCACAGCATTGGTATGTACACGAATGTTGAGATGATCGCAAATGCACTCAAGAATGCATTAGGTGACAACCTAAAGGCAGTTTACTCTAAATCTAGTGATACGCTACCGGAAAGGATCCAACCGGAAGATCGATATCTAATTGGTGAGGCATCAACTCCTCACGTTGCTATTGAGAACGGTGTGAACTACAACATCGACTGGGTAACAGGACAGAAAACGGGATTCTTTATTGACCAGCGAGAGAACAGACAAAAGCTCGCAGATTACTCTGTGAATAAACGCGTTCTGAACACCTTCTGTTATTCGGGCGGTTTTAGTTTAGCAGCACTAAAAGAAGGCGCAACGGAAGTACATTCATTGGACAGCTCAAAAAAGGCTATTCACCTGACAGAAGAAAACCTCAAGATCAACGATTACAAGGGTAAACATGAATCGATCGTGGCTGACGCAATGGAATACATTAAAAACATCGGTGATTTTGATGTCATAGTGCTAGACCCACCTGCTTTCGCAAAGTCTAGAACGAAGCGACACAAGGCCGTCCAGGGCTATAAACGATTAAACGCAGCAGCAATTCGCCAAATTAAACCGGGTGGATTGATCTTTACTTTTTCATGTTCTCAAGTGGTCGACAAGCAATTGTTTACTAACACTGTAATCGCCGCGGCTATTGAAGTTGGCAGAAATGTACGTATCGTTGAGCAATTGCATCAACCGGCGGATCATCCAATCAACGCTTTTCATCCAGAAGGAGAATACCTGAAAGGACTAATCATCCGTGTAGATTAGCAAGATGCTTGAGATCAGCTACAGAGCAATTTTGAAGATGGCCCTGCCACTCATGGCATCCAGCTTTATCCAATCGGTTGTACTGATCACTGACTCAGCATTCTTAAGTCGTTATGACACTTTAGATTTTGATGCATCCGGAAATGCAGGATTACTTTATGTGACCATGTTTATTGTCCTCTCTGGATTCAACGACGGGGTACAAATACTTATGGCAAGAAGGATCGGTGAAAAAAAAGAAGGACTTCTGTCTAGAATATTCGGCTCATCTATAGGCGTGAACTTGGTGATAGCGATCTTACTTTTTGGAATCATTCAATGGATCATTCCTATTGGGTTACAATCATACTCATTGAATGAGGTGCTTGCTGACAAGCAAGCCGACTTCATTCAGATCAGATCATTTGGCCTTTTTGCAGCGATTATAACGTTGGCGTGCAACGCGTACTTCATGGCAATAGGAAAAACATCTTATGTCATGAGAGCAGCTTTACTAACAGCTGTATCCAATATATTCCTGGACTATTCGATGATCTATGGAAACTTCGGCTTCCCTGAATTAGGATTAAAAGGTGCTGCCCTTGCTTCTACACTTTCCGACTTTCTAGGAATGTTCTTTCTTTTTACCCTACTAACGATCAATAAAGAACAAAAGAGTCACGAGCTATTAAAACGAGTGAGTATCGAAATGGAGCCGATCAAAGAAGTACTGCGTATTGGCAGTCCGATTATGCTTCAAGGACTTGTGGCGCTATCGGTCTGGACGGTATTCTTTACTTGGATTGAACAAATTGGCACCTATGAACTAACAGTCTCTCAAAATATACGTTCCATTTACTTCCTAACATTTGTACCTATTTGGGGATTCGGAGCTACAACTAAGACATACATTAGTCAATATTTAGGAGCACAGAAATTTGATGATCTACGTACCATTCAAAGAAAGATACAGTTATTGACGGTTTTCTTCCTTCTCATTTTCGTTCATGGCGCGATTTTGTATCCTGAAACATTTGTTCAATTGATCAATCCGGATGTTACATATACAGCGGAAAGTGCATCCATTCTCAGAATGATTTTTGGTTCAATACTTCTCTACAGTTTTGTAAGTGTATATTTTCAAACGATCAATGGGTCAGGAAACACAAGAATTACGTTTTACATAGAAATGGCTTCCGTAACTGTATACCTCTTTGGCGCATATCTGTTAATTAAAGTATACGAAGCTCCCATTTTCTGGGTTTGGACGGTAGAATATGCATACTTCGGTATCATAGGTTTGATGT
>JBMSGX010000025.1:0-16910 GCA_049416285.1 Crocinitomicaceae bacterium
TATACAAGCGGACCTTACAGCACAGCTGTTCCGGAAAACAATCCAAATGCGAATACACTTCCGTTCAAGTATCCTGCAGCAATGGACACAGCCTTTACAAAGGCAAGCGTTGGTGATATCGTTGGACCGTTTGTAAGTGCAGGAACATACAACATCGCGAAAGTGATCGGTTTCACTAAAGACACGATCAACGCAAGACACATCTTATTGCCAGTTGAGCAAGGAAAAGAGGCGCAAGCTGAGCAATTAGCGGACAGTATTCTTTCAGTGATCAACAAGGATAACTTCACAGAGTTTGTAGATAAGTACAGTACTGACCAGGGGTCTAAGATTAAAGGTGGAGAGCTTGGTGATTTCTTCTTTACGAAGATGGTGGCGCCATTCGCTACATACTGCGCAAGCGAGCCAATAGGAAAGATCGGTAAAGTAAGATCTCAGTTTGGTATTCACATCATTGAAGTATTGGACAGAAGAGGACGTGACTTCCCAAGAGTTGCGGTTGTTCAGAAATCATTGAAAGCAAGTCAGAAAGCGATCGATGATAAAGAACAGATGGTTTATGACCTATTGTTCAAGTTAGCGAGTGAAATGGACAAGGCTTCTAACAATTACGCAAAAGTTAAGATCTTTGATTCTATTGCAACGGAAGCAATTCGCTACCCTCGCAAATTGAGTGTAAAGGAGAACAAGCCACAAGTACCTGGAATTAATTCAGTTACTGCTCAAAATAGCATGTTGAAGCTTGCTTACAAGGATGGTGCTCAAGTAGGCGACCTGGTTGGTTCACCAGTTAGAGATAAAGACCGTTTGATCCTTGCTTGCGTAGCTGGAATTAAACAAAAAGGAGCTTCTACTTTCGAAGAAATGAAAGAGAAAGTTAGATCTAACTACAAACGTGACAAGAAAGCTGAGATCTTAATAGCGCAAATGAGCAAGGCTAAAACGATCAATGAACTTCAAAACCCTGAAAAAGGAATCAATATCCAACAGGCTGAAGTTACATTCTCTGCTCCGCAGATTAGAGGCGCAGGAAATGAGCCGGCGATCGTAGGAGCGATCTTCTCAGGATTGAAAGACGGCGAAACAACGAAGCCTATCCAAGGAAAGATTGGTGTTTATATGATCAAGATCGAAAAAACAACGGAAGCGCTAGCTCCTGCAAACTTCAAAAATGAGAAAGATCAGTTAACAGGTTCTCAAAGAAGTATCATCCAAAGTAAAGCGATGGATGGTCTTAAGAAAAGAGCAGACATTATTGATAACCGCGCATTTTTCGACGCGAATATCAGAAGATAACATATTGATATTAGATTATTTAAAGAGGGGCCACTAGGCCCCTCTTTTCATGTCGTATAGTTACACCCTGGTAAACAGTTAATAACACCCTTCAATTCCAATTGTAATAGCTCCACGTTTAGTTTAGAAATAGGAATCTGCAGGTCCATTGAGATATCATCTATTGAAATAGGTGATTTAGCCCGAATGTAATCATAGAGTGAACGTTGTACTGAGCTCAGCTCGAGTGGTAGACTTCTTTGTGCAGTGCGGGATATAGACGTTTCCCACCCCATCTCTTTCAAAAACAATTTACTGTTTATATAAGGCAGTGCTCCTTGTCGATTAATCAATGCATTACAACCACTTGAGGTTTTATTGAATACAGAGCCAGGAACTGAATATACATCGCGATTATATTCTAATGCAAGGCGTGCTGTAATCAAAGAACCACCTTTTATAGAGCTTTCAACGACAATAGTTGAGCTTGTCATTCCGGCGACAATGCGATTTCTTTTTGGAAAGTTTTCCCGGTCAGGTTTAACCCCCATTGGAAACTCAGATATTAAGGCGCCCCCGTTTTCAATGATATCATTTGCAAGAGATTGATTACTTCTTGGATAAATACGATCTAATCCATGACCAAGTACAGCTATGGTGTTCACTCTATTTTTAATGGACTCTCGATGGGCGATCGTATCAATTCCTTCCGCCAAACCACTTACGATTTGACCAATATCTGGAGACAACTCCTCAACAATAGATCGTGTTACCTGCTCGCCGTATGATGTATTGTTTCGCGTTCCAACGATTGCAATGGACCGAGAATGGTTAAGGTCTCCAACGCCAATTTTGTATAGAACTAAAGGTGCATCTGGACAATGAAATAACCGCTGTGGATAATCTGGGTCGTGCAAGAGTACAGAATTGATGTTATAATTGGAATGCTGATCAAGTATTCTGTCAGCTTTTATCAAAGCTTGATCACGCTGTGAATTTTTAAGAACATCTGCACTAACGCCCGTAAGGTGTTGAATTTCAGATATTTTAAGATAGAAGGCTTGCTCAGGGTTGCCGAGTGTATCAATCAGCTTTCTCGCCGAAATAGGGCCAATTCCCCTAAGCATGGTCAATGCCACGTGGTAGTGTAGGTAGGTATAATTCAAAATATTTGGTATTTTGGTCTATTGAATTTACGAAATATATTCAAATGAAAAACCTGCTATTACTATTGTTATTGGTACCCGCTATGTCCTTTTCTCAGATCGAAGGGACAGTTTTAGACGATGATTTAAATGAGCCTATTTATGGTGCGTTGATCGTTGCAAGTACAGGTCAAAAAGCAAAATCCGATGTAGACGGAAATTTTAAGATCACACCAGATAGTTACCCTGTGAAACTGGTGATTTCTGCCCAGACCTATGTTACAGATACATTCCTCGTGGAAAAGGCTGGAAAGCAAGTATTTATATTATCCCCTCCTGTGCAAAAGGTACAGACTGTTGTTGTTTCTGCAGGCAGACATGATCAGGACCTTGAGGATGTGTCGGTATCTATGGAGATCCTTCGTCCAGAGTTGATCGATAACAAAGGATTGGCAGATCTAGAACAAGCGATCGATCAGACCCCAGGTGTGTACGCAATGGATGGACAGATAAGTATTCGTGGAGGTAGTGGCTATTCATACGGAGCCGGAAGTAGGGTGTTGATGTTATGGAACGGAATGCCGTTGCTTTCGGGCTATGCGGGAGATGTTCAGTGGAATGCGATTCCAATGGAAAATGCTTCTCAAGTCGAGATCATGAAAGGAGCTGCATCTGTGCTTTACGGAAGTGGAGCCCTAAATGGTGTTGTAGCGTTAAGTGAAAGAGAGCCTTCAAGAGAAGGTGAAACGCGTGTAAAGATCCAATCTGGGATCTATGACAATCCAAAAAGAAGCACGTTGAGATGGTGGGACAAGGGTAATAACCCGATGTTCTTCATGGGTGATGCATACTACGGTAAAATGAACAAAAATGTGGGGTACACATTTTCAACTGCCGGGTTCTTCAATCAAGGTTATCGTGAAGGAGAAACAGAGAAGCGCGGAAGAGTTTCAGGATCGTTTTTCTACAGACCAAAATCAAAAGAAAGATTGAAGGCAGGTGTTGGTTACAACCTTCAGTTACAGGAAACAGGAAACTTCCTGATCTGGCAAAGTGATACATTCGCATATACGCCAAGTGGGGGAGCAGACACCACTGTTGAGGGGTCTACATTAACGATCAATAACGGAACGCGTATTATGGTTGATCCATACGTCAAGTTCTACGATAAGAAAAACAACTTGCACAACGCGAAAGCAAGATACTATTGGGTACAAAATGCCACAGGAGATGTATCTCAGGCGAACCGAGCAGGAATCCTTTACGGAGACTATCAGTTTCAACACAAATGGGATAAAGGAATAGTTCTTACGTCAGGGGTTACAGGAATTTACAGCTCGACAAAATCGAACTTATTCGGCGACCACTACAGTACTAACTTTGCAATTTACAGCCAGTATGAACATAGGTTTGATAAGCTCGACCTGACTGGAGGTATTCGTTTTGAATACTTCGAGATGGATGGTGAAAGAGGAGACTCTGATTTCAGATTTGGACAGCAAACCGATACAAATGCAAGGTCAATTCCTGTTTACCCGGTTATTCGTGTTGGAGCGCATTATCAGCTAGCTGATTATACTCATTTAAGAGCATCTTTCGGGCAGGGGGTTCGATATCCTTCAGTAGCAGAAAGACATATTAAAACTTCAGTTGGGGCCTTAAATATTTTCCAAAACCCGGGAGTAACAAGAGAAACAGGATGGGCTGCTGAGATCGGTTTAAAACAAGCCTTTAAGATTGGTGATGGATGGAAAGGAATCATGGATGTTTCCGGTTTTATTAACCAGTATGACAATATGATCGAGTTTGCATTTGGAGTATTTGATCCAACAACCGGGGCACGAATCGATAATGACAATGATGCCTTTCTTGCGCTAATTCAGCAAGGCTACACGGTAAATGATCTAATCGGATTTAGATCTGAGAATGCTGAGAGGGCAAGAATTTCAGGGGCAGAGATCTCATTTAGCAGTATCGGGAGTATTGGTGAGGTGGAACTGGTTTCTTTAATCGGATACACATACATGAACCCTATCAGCTTGAATGATGACCCACAGTATCAATTAACCTTCTCTGATTCAGGGTCAAACATGTTGAAATACCGCTTCAATCACCTGGCGCGTGCCGATGTAGAAGCAACTTATAAGAGCTTCAGTGTTGGTGCAAGCTGCAGATATAACAGCTTCATGAACAACATTGATGCGGTATTCGAGGACGGTGTTGCAGGAACACAGATCCTTCCAGGATTGAAGCAATACAGACTAGACCCTCTATACAACAGAGGAAACTTAGTGTTTGACTTCAGATTAGGATACAAGATCGTTGACAAATACAGAATTGGCTTCATTATCAACAATGCGTTGAATAGAGAATATGAAGCAAGACCTGGAGATGTCCAAGCTCCTCGTAACTTTGTGCTTCAGTTACAGATGAATCTTTAATGAAAGTACTAGGAGTAATTCCAGCACGTTACGGTTCTTCAAGGTTTCCTGGGAAACCACTTATCGACTTAAAAGGTAAGTCCATGATCCGTCGTGTTTATGAGGGTGCATTGCAGTCTCAGTTAATATCAGAACTTATTGTTGCAACGGACGATGATCGAATTGTTCAGGAAGTAAGGTCATTTAATGGTAATGTGTTGATGACCTCGGACCAACATCGCTCCGGAACAGATCGATGCGGTGAGGTAGCATCCAAACACTTAGACGTCGATGTGGTGATCAATATTCAGGGAGATGAACCATTGGTGGACTCGCAGCAATTAGACAGTTTGCTGAAGGCATTTGAGGACCCGGATGTGCAGATAGCAACTCTTGGGATTCAAGATCGCTCGGAAGAGACGAGAAAGAATGATAACCGAATTAAGCTGGTGAAAGATGCTAACGGAGATGCTTTGTATTTTTCACGCTGTGCAATACCCCATACAGATAGGGCAAGCGATCCGGTATTACAGCAAATGGAGTTATTAAGGCACATTGGAGTTTATGCATTTCGTCGTGAAACACTTTTAAAGCTCATCGATCTTCCAGTTACAGCACTTGAGCAAGTTGAATCATTGGAGCAACTTCGTTGGATGTATCATGGGTATAAAGTTCGTGTGGTTGAAACAACGATCGAAACACCCAATATCGATGCCCCTGAGGATATTGAAGAAGTTTTAAACCGTCTTTAGTCGATAGTTCCTCTCTTCGTGATTGTTAATCACTTCAGAATTGGTTATTTTTGTTTTCATGAGCAGCGTAGAAGGCATCATAGGACAATTATTATTGAGACATAACTGTGTCATCATTCCTTCATTTGGAGGTTTTGTGGCGAAGCAGGTCTCGGCAAAAATTGATTTTGAGAATGGAACGATGTATCCACCTTCTAAGTCTTTGCTCTTCAACCGTCAGCTTGTAAACAACGATGGTCTTCTGATCAACGAATATGCTTCGGCCAATGGTAAGTCTTTTGATCAAGCTTCAGCAGAAGTTAAAGAAGTAACTGATCACTGGAAATCCAAACTTCATAGTGGTGGACGTATTGAGATCGACAAAGTAGGAAAGCTCTTCTTTGATGCTGAGAACAATATCTGTTTTGAGCAAGATCGTTTTTACAACCTCTTACTGGAGTCCTTCGGATTGAGCAAAGTACATTTCTTGTCGGAAGAAGACGTGAAGATCGTTGAAAGTACGATCGAGCTTATCGAGAAGCGTGAGCAAGAGGTAACACTCCACATTGAGAAGGAGCCGACAGCTTTACTGGAAACTGAAAAAGAAGAGGAGGCGGTTAAGATCGTTCCAATAACACTTGTTGAACCAGTTGAGGAAAAGGTAATTCCACATCCGGTAATCGTTGAGCAAAAGAAGAAAGGGAACATGGGTTGGCGCATTGTTGCCGTGGCCTGCCTTTTTCCTATTGCGTTTTATTCATTCTGGATTCCTTTGAAAACAGATGTCCTGCAATCAGGAGTCATTTCAGTAAAAGATTTTAACCCGTTCTACAATGCACCTGAATCAGTTTATACACCACAAGAATCTGAGGAGGTAAGTGTTTTTGCTCCGGAAGCTGTAGATCTTGAAGCGAAAATTGAAGAACTTCCTGAAAGTGCCACGGTTTACTCGGTGAAGTATGCGGACGATCATTATGTGGCAGTTGAGTTACCGGAGAAGACAGTAACAGAGGTCAATGTAGAAGAAATACCGGCATCTGAAAAGGTAGAAGAAGTAGTAAGTGCCAATGCTATGCATTATGTAGTTGGAGCCTTTGGAAACAAATCGAATGCAAAAAAGCTTGTAAAAGAACTTAGGTCGAAAGGCTTAGATGCAAGAATCGTAGGTTATACGAACGGTTTACACCGTGTGGCATCAGGTTCTGCAATCTCGGAAGAGGCATTGGAAGATCTTATCAATAAGTCAAAAGAACTGGGGCACCCTGGGTGGGTCCTTCGTTAAACAATAATCAAATCATTTATGAACAGAATTATCAGTGCTTTAGCCTTTGTAGCGGTTGGAGCATATAGCTTTGGGCAGTACTCGTATACTGACCCGGTTAAGAACAGTGATGACAGTGAATATCAATTTAGAAAGGTAGCTCACCTGGATGCAACACCTGTCCAGAATCAAGGGTATACGGGAACTTGTTGGAGCTTTTCAGCACTTTCTTTTTTCGAGTCTGAATTGATGCGGATGGGGACTAAATCTCCAGATCTGCTTTCAGAAATGTATGTAGTGAGAAAGGCTTATGAAGGAAAAGCCGAGAAATATGTACGCATGGATGGAAAGATCAACTTTTCAGAAGGTGGCGCTTTTCACGATATCCCTTATGTGATCCGTAATTATGGAATTGTACCTCAAGAGGTATATGAAGGATTGAATTACGGAACAGATGGACACAATCACAGCGAGATGTTCTCGGTTCTGGATGGTGCCGTTCAAGGACTTTTAAAGCACATGAATAACCGCTATACAGATAACCTTACTTCGGCATGGATGCGCGCTTTAAATGGTATCCTGGACGCATACCTGGGGGAAGATGTAAAAGAGTTTGAATGGAATGGTGAAAAATATACACCTAAATCCTACGCTGAGGCAATTGGTTTGAACATGGATAATTACGTATCACTTACGTCATTCTCTAACCATGAGTTCAATAAAGAGTGCATGCTAGCTATTCCTGATAACTGGGCTTGGGGAACAAGCTATAATGTTTCATTGGACGACTTATTTACTGCAACGGAAGAAGCTTTGAAAAATGGTTACACATTAGCTTGGGGAGCTGATGTTTCCGAGAAGGGATTCAGCTTTAGAAACGGATTAGCAATTAATCCCGTTGATGCGGCAACAATTGAGGTGTCAGGTAGAGATAACAAGAACTTTAATGACGCAGGAGCAGAGAAGACTTCAAACGCTTTCAAAACACCGGTAGAAGAAGTGAAGGTAACGCAAAAAGCGCGACAAGTGGGTTATGATAACAAGACAACAACCGATGATCATGGAATGCATATTGTTGGATTGTACAAAGACCAGAAAGGAACAAAGTACTTCCTTGTAAAGAACTCATGGGGAACAGGAAACTACCCTGAAGGATTCCTTTATGTATCTGAGAGCTACTTTAAATGGAAGACGATCAACGTGTACTTGCATAAAGACGGTCTTACAAAAGACATGAAAAAGAAACTCAACATTAAATAATGGAAAAGGCCACCCGAAAGGTGGCCTTTTTTATGCCTGAGCATTTTAATTATCGGCAGCATCATCGTCAAATCCACCATCTATTACCCTACAGGGTTTAGTGGTGTAGGCGAAGAGTTTTCCTTCAACGGATTCTCCGTACGGTCTGCCTTCTATCCATGCGTGTTGCTTCGGCCCTGGTCGGTTGGGAAACGAATAGACTTCACACATAACAGAACTCAGGAACTGTTTTAAAGCGATATTTTCATAAGGGATCTTAAAATAAAGCTCACGTTTTGGCTTTGCGTTATCATTACGGTAGTCGAACTTTTCAAACCACAGATTTCCGCGTTTATCAACAGGAAACTTTAGTTCATCATAGGCAATATGAGCGAATGCTCTTCCAAATGCAAGCTCTCTTCCTGCGATCAGTTTGATATAAAAGTTTTCCAGGTCATTATAGATCACCGCCTTGCCAACATAAGCTCCGTTGGATGTGACCAGTGCGCGCTGAACCATCTGTCCACAGTTGTCGCGTAGCTCCGTGATAATACCTTTTTCTTCGTTTTCGCCCTTAATAGGGTTGTTATTTTCCTGCATCTCTAATTTCGGAGTGTAGGCGTTGGGGAGGACTTCATCCTTTTCACAGGAGAAGAAGAAAAGTCCACAGGACAGTACCATCGCAATGGCACTTCCAAACAAATAGCGTTTTCTCTGTTTCATGACATAAAATTTTTAGTGAATAATTGCTTGTATAAGCTGCGGATGAAAGACGACGGAACCAGTTTTTCGCTGACTACCATTCTTTTCACTCGTTGTCTGAACAGCAGAGATCAGATGAGTATTCTCTTGAATTGCATCTATTGGGATGACCACTTCTTTTATCTTTTGTGGTTGACGCTCGTTTGAAGAATAATCAAGTGAATGTGTGTTTAGATCTGAGTTTTCCGAAAGGAGTTGTTGGTTTGTCAATCGAACACTTGTAGTTTCGATCTGTTTTTCCTCCGCAGCAGTTAAGGTGACGTATAGATTACCACCATATGAATATATGAAAGCATCTCCCAGTGGATTGCCCTGTTTATCCTTCACAATCTCCGTAGAGATGTATTGGACATTGAGCAGATCCGGAGATACTTTAAGTTGACTGGCCTCGCTTTGTGTTTTTGCGGTACTTGCCTCGAATAAAAATGAAAGGACAAAAGCGCTAACGCAAAACGATACAACCAGGAGAAGAATGTGTTGGTTTCTGTATTTAATTGTTTCAGACATAAGTGTTTGACTTCTTATCTGAAAGTAGACAGAATGCTAATTGATTTAAAACAGAATCCGTGAAAGGAGGGGAATTTTCAGCGAGTAATAAAATAACAAAGGCCGCTGTTCGCGGCCTCTGCATTTTAGATGAATTAACTGTAATTATTCATCTGCTAAGTGTCTTTCAGGCTATCTGTCAAGGATCTCACTACCATCTGTTGCTGGCGCAGGAGTATCTCCTTGCGTTGGAACAGTACACTCTTGAAGCGTAAATGTGAATTGTTTACCATAGACTGTTTCACCGAATACTTCTCCTTCGATCCACCCTAGGTAATTTTTACCATCCTTATCAGTCAACTTCACCATTCCTGCAATGATAGAAGTGTTTGCCAAATCACCCACAGGGATCTTAAATCCTGCGAAACGAGAAGCTTCGCGGCCTTCTGGCGTTACAACTTTAAATCTTTCAGGGTTCGCGTTGTCTGGCGCTCCTTGAGACAATGGCCTTACCATTAATTTAACCGATTCTATTGTATAAGCCTCCTGTGAAACAAAAAGAACATTTAGGAAATTGTTCGAGTTGAATAGGTTAACGCGTCCAACTTGACCAATTTTTTCAACTTCGATATGCTTACGGATCGCTTTACCACACATTTCATTTGATTCTACTAACTCATAGCTTTCATCAAGAAAAGGTTCGCGAATATGAATCACTTCATAGTTGATCTCATTTGTTCCCGCATCACGCACTTGAGAGTCCGCATCTGCTTCTTGAATTGGTTGAATTGTTGTTTCATTTGGAGTAATCTCTTCTTTCTCACATGAGTAGAATGAGATACCTACTACTCCTACTAAAAGGATTATTGTGCCGATTAGGTATTTTGCTGAATTATTCATGATACTTGTGTTTAGGTTTGAGAGGGAGATTGCTCTCCCTCGTTAAAATATTTAATTATGCGTCTGGGTCGTCGTTTTCTGGAGTTCCAGGACTAGTTGGATCTACCGTACATTTTTGCTCATCGTATTTGAAGATACGAGCTTGAATAACTCCGTCCAGTAACTCTTTACCAATCCATGCACGTCTCCAGTTTCCATCTGGTCCTTGGTACTCTGCCGTTGCAGCTACGAATGAAGAACCGTCTAATTGATCCACGGCAACGCTGAAGTCCATCATTCTGCCGATCTCTTTACCGTCAGGTGTGCTGAATTTAAACTTAGAGTAGTCTAGCATCCCTTGTCTACGATCGATAGGGAACTCTTTCGGGTTTGATGCAAAGTGCATTGCGGCGCTTTTCATTTTGTAGCCTTCATTTACAACCATCCATACGTAGAAGTTTTTGTCTGTATTGAAAACGTAAGCTGTTCCGATTTCATTCCCATCAGGATTCATAATTGCCTTCTTAAACGGCTTACCACACAGTGACTCTGGTTCAGTGAAAACATAATTCTCGTTAAGGAATGCTTCGGGAGAAATTCGTTCATCTGCATTTGGACGAACATCTGTTTCTGTTCTTTCAGTGTTAGATGCATTTGCATCCATTTCCTGAACGGTTTGTGGTGTATATTCATTTGGTGTGATCTCTTCTTTCTCGCAAGAGTAAAATGAGATTCCAACTACTCCTACAGTAAGGATCAATGCTGCGATGATATATTTTGTTGAATTATTCATGATTTCTAGTTTTAAATTATGGGGGAGGTCGATCCTCCCCCAGATCTTAATTTGATTACTCTGCCGCGGTGTTTTCTGCACCTTCTGTTGTTAAACACGGCTGTCTTTTGTAAATAAACGCTGTACCTGGCTGCTTAGCTCCGTACTCTTTTCCTTCAACCCATCCGATCATTCTTTTACCTGGTCTTTCAGGGTCAGATGTTACTTCAACTGCGATTGAAGTCATAAAGTTTTCAAGTTCAATTCTACTAAATGGAATGTTAAACTCAACAACCTTTTTCTGTTGAGGATCTTTAACAGCGTGATCGAACTGAGTGTAGTCAGGATTACCATCTCTGTCAAGAGGGAATTTTGCCATATCGTAGGCAATTTGAGCGTATGCACGACCAAAATACCATCCTCTTGTAGCGCTGATCTGAACTCGGTAAACTTCGTCATCGTTGTAAACAATGACATTACCTACTGTTTCATTTCCAGCTGCCATCAGCTTTTTGGTAAATACCTTACCACAATTCTCACCGATCTCTGGCATATCGATGTCCTCTACCGGTTCAACACGAATTGTGTTCCCAGCATCTGCTTCCAACTGAGTTGGATCTTCACTTGGTGTGTACGCATTCGGAGCGATCTCCTCCTTCTCACATGAGTAGAAACTCACACCAACTACTCCTATTATTAAAATAACAGCAGCGATAAAATACTTAGCATTTGAATTCATAACTTTTGTTTTTTTTGGTTAATTCATATCCTAAAGGTCTGTATATAAACATGTTAAAAACATGACCGATGTTAGGATTTATTACGATTTTCGTAATGTTTTAAGTGCTTGGTTTGTATTAACTTCTATTGTGTCTATCCTATTGATCTGCTGTATTTGAGCTGCCCTCATCGGTAAGGCAAGTCTTCACAGAATGTTTAAGGATAGTTCCTTTAATTGTTTCTCCGATCTGTACATCACCAGCCCAGGCACGAAGTTTAAGCGGCTTATCATCACTGTTTACCACATCAGCTGCAAACGCGACCAGACAGTTAGAGAATTGAATATCAGATAATGGCACCTTCACTAAGTACGTATTGAACTTGCTTTCATACGTACTTTGATATTTAAAACCTTCTACATCGGGATTACCCATTTTATCCATCGGGATCTTCTCCTTGTCAAAGGCAATGTGGATATAAGATCTTTGGGGAGTATACCCCGCCTTGTATCCAAATTGGAAGTAAAGGATCTTTCCATCGTTATAGATGAAGACCTTTCCTATTTTACCCTTTATGTCGGATATCAGATAATGGGATTCAAATTCACCACAGTGGTTTTCAGGTAATTGCAGATCCGGTCCGTTGGCAAGGTCCGTTCGAATAGTGTTATCCTGGGAGCTGGAAAGCTCACTTGGATCAGATACGGGAGTGGTTTCGTTCGGAACGATCTCCTCCTTTTCGCATGAGTAGAAACTCACACCGGCTACGCCTATTAATAACAATAGGCTCGCGATAAAATACTTAGCATTTGAATTCATAACAGTATGAAATTAGTTATGATGCTAAGTTACTGACAGTCAATTCAGTAAAACCATGATATTCATCAACTAATTGACTGATTTTTATCGTTCAGAATGATTTTGAAAAGCGAGAACTTTTAAAGAATGCACCTGTTTTTCAACTAGATAAGCGACGTTGCAAAGTGGCGTGCTTCCTTGTCTGCCTCTATATAATCGGCTAATGTAGGCTTGTCAATATTTGACAGCTTCAACATCGTTTCTTCATTGATTCTGAAGATGTCTGTAAAACCAATCTTCTCTTTGAGAAACGCATCCACTGCAATTTCATTTGCGGCGTTTAAAGCACAGGCTTTGGTTCCTCCTTCTTCCATCGCCGTGTAAGCGAGTTTCAAGTTAATGAATGTTTCTTTATCGGGTTGCTCGAAAGTTAATTGAGGGTAATCCAGGAAGTTGAAACGTTCAAAATCTGTCTTGAATCTATCGGGATAGGTAAAGGCATACTGAATAGGCAGCTTCATATCCGGCAAGCCCATTTGTGCCTTCATAGATCCGTCTTCAAATTGAACAAGACTGTGAATAATAGATTGAGGATGAACGATCACATCAATTTGATCAGCATTCAAATTAAATAGCCATTTTGCCTCTATAACTTCAAGACCCTTATTCATCAGAGAAGCGGAATCAATTGTGATCTTTGCACCCATTTCCCAATTAGGGTGCTTGAGTGCTTGTTGCTTCGTAACAGCCGCCAATTGTTCCCTGCTGAAACCTCTAAATGGTCCTCCGGAAGCAGTTAGGTAGATCTTTTCGATCGGGTTGTGGAATTCACCGGCAAGGCATTGGAAGATAGCAGAATGTTCTGAATCAACGGGGTAAATATTCACCCCGGCTGCCTTGGCTTCTTTTGTAATAAGCTCCCCGGCAACGACGAGTGTTTCCTTGTTCGCAAGTGCGATCGTCTTCTTTGCATAGATAGCTGAAAGGGTAGGCTCTAAACCTGCGTATCCAACCATGGCTGTCAGCACGATGTCAACCTCGTTGTATTCAACCACCTGCTTAAGGGCTTCACTTCCGGCAAATACATGAATATCTTCTTCCCAAAGCGCGTCTTTTACCTTTTCGAATTGTGATTCATCAGCAATTACGACAGCATTTGGGTGAAATTTTAACGCTTGTTTGATAAGAAGGTCTGCATTTTTGTTTGCTGTGATAACCTGCAGATCAAATTTCTCAGGATAGGCTTCGATTACTTCCAAAGCCTGTGTTCCGATTGATCCGGTAGATCCTAAAATTGCAATCCCTTTCTTCACGATAACAAATGTAATGTTTAATGCCGTAATTTTGCATCATGAAATTCAGGATGCTTACAAAAGAGGAAATGCAGGTCTTCGATGAGGACTTTAAACACTTTCTGATCGTTAATGGTGTTTCCAATGAAGAATGGATAGAGATGAACGAGTCCAATATAGAAAAGGCAACAAATCTTGTTGAATTGTTCGCAGATACCGTTTTTCAAAAGGTCTATGAGAAAATGAAGTTTGTTGAGCACAGATCCGATGCATCATGTATGGTGTTTAAACTCAACGAAGAAGACATAGAGTTGATCTCCATTAATCGAAAATCAGAGACTGTTTCTTTAGCTACGCCTCAGAGTATCCATGAAGCTCTGATAAAACACCCGAATTTACTTACGGTATTTAAAACTGAAAAAGCATACTCAAAAGAGCGTGAATTGGAAGTGCATGAGATGATTTCTCAAGGTTGTGTTAATTCAAGTGAGGCATTTTGGATGATGCTGGAGAAGGTTATTTCTTGATCAGTCGAGAGATCTCCTTTTGACCGTTTTCTATAACCTCAAGAAGATACACTCCGCTCTCATGACCTTCTAAGTTTATCACGTATGTTGACACGCGATCAAATGGTTGTGCTAATGGAATTTCCTGACCCATTGCATTGAAAAGCTTTAACTGCACATCACCGGTTAAATTGTTGAGATAAAATATACCATTCGAGGGGTTCGGGTGAACAGACAGTTTGTTTTGCGCCGTAATCTCATTGAATTCTCCTAATCTGATCTTGGCGATGAATCCGTCGTAATCGTTTCCATTTCCATTTCCGAATGCGTCTCCTGAGTTTGATCTACCTGTGATCAATAATTCATTGGATGACAATAGTATAAAAGACGAAGCATTTTCGAACGAGTCCCCGCCGATCAAATGTTGTGTAAGGATCGTATGGTCAGGAGCAAGTTTAAAGAACCAAATGTCTTCTGCGCCATTGTTTACTTTATCCTGAATGGTTTCTGAGAAACTGTTACCAAGAACTTTCACCACGCCGTTTTCTAATTCTAACGATTGGATGTAGTCATTTCCATCTGCTCCATATGTGTTTTCCCAAACAATATCACCCGCTTGATCTACCTCAAAGATCCATCCGTCCGAGTTACCATTGTTAAACGAAATATCAATGTTATTTGAAAAAGTGCTTCCGCCGATCATAATGTTTCCATTACCCAACTCGATCATGTCGCTAGCTATATCATTATAGAATCCTCCATATGACTCTTGCCAGATAATTTCACCATTCTGATCAAGTTTCATTAAGGAGATATCAAGGTCTCCATAGTTGTCAGGAATATCAAAATCAATTGAGGTAGAATGTCCAAGAAGCATATAGTTACCATCGGAAAGCTCCAGTAAATCAACGGTATAATCTTCATCAGAACCTCCATAGGTCCTTTCCCATATAGTATTGCCGAAAAGGTCAGTTTTGATTACCCAGAAGTCCAGTTGTCCTCGGTTATTTGTATAAGATCCGGTTGTCGAACGCGAGTGACCACTAATTAGCAGATTACCATCGTTAGTGATCAAAATGGAAGAAGGTAGATCAATAAATTCTCCACCAAACTGCCTGTGAGAGATTAGCTCGCCATCGTTACTCAAGTTGAATAAATAAAGGTCTTCATATCCTTTATTTTGGGAAAAATAGCCCGTTTTTGAGTCGGATGATACGAGTACATGAATGTTCCCGTTACCGTTTAATTTTATGGACACCCCTTGATCGTTTCCCTCACCGCTTAATTCGTGTTTCCATTCCAGTAGACCTCCTTCTGTATACTTGGCAATAAAAAGGTCATGTTGAGGGCTACCGTCTTCATTTGCCATTTCTATGGTTCCTAAAATGTAAACGTTGTTATCAAGATCAGTGATAACTTCTTCGACAATATCATTGCCTTCGCCACCGAATGATTCATACCACACCATTGAAGCCTCTTGAGAGAAGCACAAGGAAATACTTGTAAACAGTAATGATATCGATGTAAGTGTTCGCATTTTGTTACCCTAATGTTACCAAACAATAAACTTTATAGTAACATTGAGTTAACAATTTAGTAACATTAAATCATATTTCCAAATTTTCTTGAATTCTGATGTATCTTTAAGGCCGTGAAAGAGGCATTAGAAAATAGATTTGGAGCGCATCGCGTACAAGAAATAGCAACAGCTGAGGGAGAGATTCCATTATTGATGCTGGACTTAGAACTCAAAACCCCAGTGACTGTGTTAATGACAAACGGGCTGAGTGATTACAAAATGCCTGTACCTGAAAAAATGGAAGGGTTTGAATACAACGAGCTGTTCTTTTGTCTTCCAAGCTATTGGGAATGGGAGGACAGTTCAAATCCATCTATGAGTTGGGTGTTCGACTGGATCCAGAAACTTGCGAATTACGTTGTGGAGAAAGAAACGTGGTTCGGTCACGGTCATACATTACCTACAGGAAAGGACATGCCATCTCTTTCTCCTACAATGAAGCAAAACCATTTAATTCTAATGAACCCGATCCTTTTAGAGGAGGAATTGGCTGAGATCCAAGTAGGAGATAAAACCGTTCATTTTTTAGCGATTGTTCCGATCTTCCCGGATGAAATGGATTACAAGCAGGGTAAAGGAACATTCAAGTTCATTCAAAAATTACAATCGAAGGGTGTTAATGAAAAGCTCGATGATTTTCGCGCTACCGTTTTACAAAGCCGGTGGAAGGTCCGTTTTTGACTCTAATTCGGCACATTCATCGAATAACCCCATTCATCAAACGCAAATTTCCAGTCCGTATGTATGCGTTGTAGTATGTGCTCAGGGATAATGATCGGCTTATTCTTCTTAAAGTTTTTCACAGACTCCAAGTACTTTTTAAACTCAGGCTCAACAGCATCGTAATCACCCAAACTCAGGTGCTCATACATGCGTTTCATTTCTTCCAATGGCTGATTGTCCAAATCTGCGTACGCCACCTCCGTTAGTTGATTTTTTGGGATAAGGTCACGAAACTCTATATAACGCTCTAAGGTTTTCTTGTAACTGAACAGTATACGCTCTTCGATCTCTTCATCTGAAAACTCTTGCAAAAACTGCGTACT